>JBEITC010000161.1:0-7824 GCA_040375075.1 Planctomycetota bacterium
CTGCCAGCGCCGCGCGCGTGCCCGAGGCGGCGCTGCGCGCCTTCGACCCCGGACTGCGCGCGCTGTGCGACGTCGACACCACGGCGGACTACGACGCCGCGCGCCGACGGGAGCAGGCGTGATGGCGCGCGTCCGCTGGCACATCTACCTCGTGCGCACCGCCGCCGGCGCGCTGTACTGCGGCATCGCCCGCGACGTCGAAGCGCGCCTGCGCCTGCACCAGGACGGCAGCGGCGCCAAGGCGCTGCGCGGCCGCGGCCCGCTGGCGCTGGCGTTCGCCGCGCCCATCGGCGCGCTGGGCCTGGCGCTGCGCGTCGAAGCGCGCATCAAGCGGCTGCCGAAGGCGCAGAAGGAACGCATCGCGCGCGACGGCCTGCCGCCGGCGCTGTTGCGCGCCGCCCGTGCGCGCGCGCGCGCGAAGGGCTAGAAGGAACGCGTGGCGAACCCCGAGACCGAGCCGCGGCGTCCGCGCTGCTACCGCTGCCTGCGGCCCGAGGACCTCTGCCACTGCGCCGACCTGCCGTCCGTGCCGACGCGCACGCGCATCGTCATCCTGCAGCACCCGCACGAGCGCACGCATCCGTTCGGCACCGCCCGGCTCGTGCGGCTGATGATGCCGAACTCCGAGGTGCACGTGCCGTGGTCGGGCTTCACCGGCACGCTCGAACAGAAGCTCGAACTGCCGGCCGACGCGGCGGTGCTGTACCCCTCGCCCGACGCGCCGCTGCTCGACGAACTGCCGCGCGACCGCCTGCCGTCGACGCTGGTCGCGATCGACGGCACCTGGGCGCACGCCAAGCGCCTCTACCGCGAGAACGGCTGGCTGCGGGCGCTGCCGCACGTGCGCCTGCAGCCCGCGCAACCGAGCCGCTATCGCATCCGCCGCGAGCCGCGCGCCGACTACGTCTCGACGCTCGAAGCCATCGTCGAGGCGCTGCGCGTGCTCGAGCCGGAGCACACGCGGCTCGACGAGCTGCTCGCCGCGTTCGATCGCATGATCGACCGCCAGATCGCCCACGCCGCCGTGGTCGAGCGCTTCGGCCGGCGCAAGGAGACGCGCCAGCGGCCGTCGCGCGCGCTCTCGCCGCTGCTCGCCGACCCGCGCCTCGCCGTCGTCTACGCCGAGTCGGCGCTGCCGGGCGGCGATCCTCAGGCGACGCGGCGGATCGTGCACTGGGTCGCGGCGCGCCTCGACGGCGCCGGCGACGTCTTCGAAGCGCTGGTGCAACCGGGCGATCCGGCGCCGGTCGACCACCACCTCGGCCACATGGGCCTGTCGCTCGCCGACCTCGCCGGCGGCGAAGCGCACGCGGCGGCAGCGGCGCGGTTCGCTGCGTGGCTCGGCGCCGACGCGCCGGTGGCGGCGTGGACGGGCACGACGCTCGATTGGGGCGAGGCGATGCTGCCGCGCGGCACGGCGACGACGTCGCTCAAGACCAACTACTGCAACTGCGTGAACCACAGCGCCGGCCTGCTCGAGGAGGCGCTGCAGGCGCAGGACCTGCAGCCGGTCGCCGTGCCGGTGCGCGGCCGCGCCAACGCGCGCCTGGGCAACGCCATCGCGATCGCGCGCTGGCTGCGCGGCAAGCAGGCGGAGCGGACGCAGCGGGACGCGGGCCGCTGACCGTCAGCGCCGCCGCGGCCGGTAGGCGTGCACGTCCTGCCAGAGGTTGAGCGCGCAGGGCACGCCGCCGAGGTACTCGGCGTGTTCGGCGAAGGCCGCGCGCGCGAACGGCTCGCCGAAGAACGCCTGGCCGTAGTCGGCAGCGACGCCGCCGAGGTTGTCGCGCACCCGCGCCGGCAGGACGCGATGCACGAAGTCCTGCTTCGCCAGCGCGCGCACGATGCCGCGCGCGTCCTCGGCGTCGATCTCGAGCAACTGCTGGTGCTCCGGGCTGCGGCCGCAGACCGCGGCGGCGAACGCGCCGTGCGTCGTGATCAGGATCAGGCCGTCGGGCCGCGTGACGCGCGCGAGTTCGCGCATCCACGCGAGGCACTGGTCGAGGTTGAGGTGGCTGAACACCGACAGCGCGTAGACGAAGTCGAACGAACCATCGGCGAACGGCAGCGGCGGCTGCAGGCCATTGGGTTCGAAGCGGCCGCGCAGATGCCGGCGGCACCACTCGACCGCTTCGACGCGCACGTCGGTGCCCGCGAGCTCCGCCTCCGGCAACGCCTGCTGGAACCAGCGCAGCGCGCGGCCGCAGCCGCAGCCGAAGTCGTAGACGCTGCGCAACGAGGCCGCGTCGCGTTGCGCGAACAGCTCGAACAGTTCGAGCGCCAGCTTGCAGTCCTCGGCGCCGGTGCGCAGGTGGTTGTCGAGCTGCATGCCGCCGCAGACGGTGATGCGCAGGCCGTCGCCCGGCAGCGGCGGGTAGCACGCGGCGACCTCCGGGTACTCGAGCAGCCCGTAGGTGCCGAGCCACTGCCAGAAGGCCGTGCCGTCGGCGACGGGGAACGCGGCGCGCAGGTCGGGCCGTTCGGCGTGGATGCGCGCGGCGAGTCGCCGCAGCTCCGGATCGCGGGGAAGGAACAGGCGGTTGCGGTCCATCGGCGGCGAGACGGCGGGTGGTCGGTGGCGAACGCGCGCGCCCGGACGCCCGGAGCGAGCGGCCGGCGCTCGGTCAGGGCCCGAGAACCGATCGGTTGCTCGGGCTCGGCGTGGCCGCGCGAGCGGCCACCGAGGACGGTCGGAGGGCCGGCATCACGACGTCGTCGCCGGCGCGCCGCGGCGGGCGCGTGGATCGGCGAACGTCGCGCCAGCCGGCAGCGCCGGCACGCGCGAGTGCAGCGCCTGGAAGTGCGGGCGACCCTTGTCGTCCGGCCCGCGGAAGACCAGCGTCGCCGCGGCCGACGCCGGCACCGTGCGGCGCAGCATCTCGACCATCGGATCGAAGCGGCGCACCGGCACGTCCTGGCCGCCGGCGCGCAGCACCAGCAGCACGGCGCGGCCGTGCAAGCGCGTCAGGTTGCGCTGCAGATCGGCTTCGACGGCGGCGACGTGCGCCGCGTCGACGCCGGCCGGCACGCCGACGACGACCATCGGCGGCGCAGCGTCGTCGCGGCGGGCCAGCACCTGCAGCATGGACGGGCCGACCGACGTGGTCGCCTCTTCGGCGAGCGGCAGCGTCGGGATCTCGGCGTCGGCGGGCGCCGGCGGGGCGACCTGCGGGACCGGATGGAGTTGCTGCGGCTTGCCGTCGCCGCGGTCGAACAGCACCTTCGCCGCCTGCTTGTCGACGAACACAGCGGCCAGGCGGCCGACGTTCGGCGACGCGGCGTCGCCGCCGGCCCATGCGATCGTCGCGGTGGCGTTGGCGAGCGCTGGCAGCGCAGCGACGAGCTTCGGCAACTCGCGGTCGAGCTGGCGAGCGGTCATCGCCTCGTCGCCGCCCGGAGTGACGACGAGCCGCACGGCCGCGCCCTTCTTCTCCGGCGCGCCGAGCAGCGGCGGATGGATCTGCACCGGCGCGTCGCCGTCGAGCACGATGCGCGCCGCGCCCTTGCCGAGCGCTGCGGCGACCAAGGCGTCGGCCGCTGCGGTCGCGCCGATCGTCACCACCGACCCGGGCTGCACGCCGGCGGCCTCGAGTTCGCGCGCGAGCGCCCTCTTCTGCTGCGCCTCGTCGCGCCCGTCGGTGCGGGCGGCGAGGAGCAGGCCATCCGGCTTCTTGTGCACGGTGAGCATCGGCGGGACGAGCACGTCGACCCCGCTGCTGTCGGCCAGCTCGAGGCGGGCCACGCCAGCCTGCTCCAACGTGGCGCAGACGCCGCGCAGCAGCGTGCGCGAGAGCGCGCCGCCGCCGGCGACCTGCACACGCGCGGCCTTGCCGCGCAGTTCCTTGGCCTTGCCCGGCAGGCGGCGGTCGATCGCGCGCTGCAGTTCGATCGGCTTGCCGGCGTCGCTGTCGAGCGTCACCGTCGTCGTCTCGCCGTCCTGGGCGAACGCGCACGGATCGGGCACGAACGGCTCGCGCTGCTCGCCGCCGAAGCTGCACGCCAGCGCCTTCGGCTGCAGCGCGCCGGTCACCTCGCACAGCGCCTTGCCGGCGTCGGCGTCGAGCGCGAACCCGGCCGGCCAGTCGAGCAGCGCCGCCTTGCCCTTGCAGGCGGCGGCGTGCTCGGGCGCCTCGGCGACCAGCGCGGCGAGCGTCTGCGCGCGCGTGCGGCCGTTGGGCTGCAGGCGCAGCGTGATCTCGGCGCCAGCGTGCGCGGCGACGAGCTTGGGCCAGACGACGTCGTCGCCGAAGTCGACGCGGGCGGCGCCGTGCTTCTGCGCGAACGCGAGGCAGGCCGCGCGCAGGGCGGCGGCGTCCTTGCTGAGCTCGAAGCGCACGACCTTGCCCTTGCACGCGCCGGCGCTGTCGGGCAGCGCGAGCGCCAAGGCTTCGAGCGTCACGTCCTCGTCGTCGGCGCACTGCACCGCGACCTTGACCGCCTCGCCGCTCGCCGTCGCGCGCACGCGGTCGGTGAGGTCCTTGTCGAACAGCACGCGCTCGCCGACCGACGCGGCGCGGGCGCCGGCCGCCTGCAGCGCCGTCGCCAGTTCGCCGCGCAGCGCGGCATCGGGCTTGGCCTTGCCGGCGAACGCGAAGCGGAAGCGACGGCCCTTCGCCGTCGCGACCAGCGCGGCGATGTGCGGCGCCAGCGCCATCGTCAGGTCGAGCGCGTCGAGCTCTCCGGCGCCGACCTCCACCTTGGTGACGCCGGCCTGCTCGCTCGTCGCCACCGCGACCTCCGGCAGCTTGCCCTGCGCGACCGTCTCGTCGCCCATGCCGCGGCGGACGACCGCGAGCAGCGGCTTGTGCGCCTTCAGCGTCTCGGCGACGAGGTCCTTGACCGCGCTGCCGATGATGGCTTCGCCGCCGAAGCGGACGAGCACCTTGCGGTGCCGCAGCTTGCCGGACTCCATCGTGCAGGCGCGCGCGAGCGGCGCCTTCACCGCGTCGGCGACGGCCTTCTTCTCCATGTCGGCGACGTCGACCTGCAGCACGGCGTCGAAGCCACCCTCGGCCGGCAGGCACACGACCTGCACCGGGCCCTTCGGCTCCGGAGCGGCCTCCGCGATCGGCTCGAGCGTCGGCAGTTCGTCGTCCGCCGGAGTCAGCGTCGGCAGGTCGTCCGCGACCGGCTCCAGCGTCGGCAGGTCTTCGGCGATCTCGTCCTTGGCGTTGCGCGCAGGCTTCTTGCGCGGGAGCTCGTGGCGGTTCTTGGTCATGTGCGAGGCGGGAGAGGGGCCGCACACGGTACCAAGGGCGCGCGGCGGGCAGAAGCGGCGGCCGCGCTCCCCCCTACCGCTTCCGCTCCAGCATCAGCGACGTGCCCGCCGGCGCGTCGACCACCACCACCCCATCACCGCCATCGCGCTGCGCCAGTTCGACGCCATCGCGCGTGATCGTGCACGGCACGCGCAGGCGCAGCCGCAGCGCCCGCGGCCGCGCGCCGTGGTGCGTGACCAGCGCCCGCTCCAGCGCGCCGTCCTTCCAGCCCATGTGCTGGACCTCGACGGCGCCGCGCGCGCGCAGGCCGCGCACGTAGCCCATCGGCCAAGCCTTCGGCAGCGCCGGCAGGAAGTGCAGGGTGAAGTCCTCGCCGTCGCGCTCGCGATGGCTCTGCAGCAGCATCTCGCAGATCGCCGCCGCGCCGCCGAAGTTGCCGTCGATCTGGAACGGCGGATGCGCGCACAAGAGGCTCGCGTAGCTGCCGCCGTGGCCGCCTTCGAAGCCCGGGACGCCGACCGGCCGCAGCAGCTTGGTGAGCACCGCGAGCGCGCGGTCGCCGTCGTGCAGCCGCGCCCAGAAGCATGCCTTGTGCGCCAGCGACCAGCCGGTGCCGTCGTCGCCGCGCCGCTCGAGGGTCACGCGCGCGGCCGCCGCCAGCTCGGGCGTGCCGAACGGCGTGATCTGGTCGCCCGGGTAGAGGCCGTAGAGGTGCGAGACGTGGCGGTGGCGCGGCTCGGGCTCGTCGTGGTCTTCGGGCCACTCCTGCAGCTGGCCATGCTTGCCGATGCGATGCGGCAGCAGCCGCGACCGCGCGTCGCGCAGGTCCTTCACCAGCTCGCGGTCGACGTCGAGCAGCGTCGCCAGCTCGATGACGCTGCCGAACAGCTCGCGCACGATCTGCTGGTCGATCGTCGGCCCCATGCAGACGCTCGCGACCTGCCCATCCTTGGCGCGGAACGCGTTCTCCGGCGACGCGGAGACCGGCGTGACCAGCGGCCCGCCTTCGGCCAACGGCACGAGGATCGCGCGGTAGAAGCGCGCCGCCTCCTTCAGCGTCGGATAGACGCGCACGAGGACCTCGGGATCCTGCGTGAAGGCGAAGTGCTCGGCGAGGTGCCGGCACAGCCAGCCGCTGCACGTGTTCGACGAGCCCCAGCTCGCCTGCTCGCCGGGCGACGTGAAGCCCCAGACGTTGGTGATCGTGTGCGCGACCCAGCCCGGCGCGCCGTAGTAGGCCTGCGCGGTGCGCGCGCCGGGCGCCACCAGCGACTCGACGAGGTCGAGCAGCGGCGCGTGCTCGCTGAAGCGACCGGTCGGCAGCGCCGCCCAGTAGTTCATCTGCACGTTGATGTTGAGGTGGTAGTCGCCGTTCCACGGCGTCTGCAGCTCCGGCGCCCACAGCCCCTGCAGGTTGGCGGGCAGGCCGCCCTCGCGCGAACTGCCGCGCAGCAGATGGTCCGCGAAGCGCAGGTACGTCGCGAACAGGTCGGGGTCGGCGCCGCCCTTGGCCAGCGCCACCATGCGCTCGAGGGTCGTGCGCTTGCGCTGCTCGTGGCCGCCGAGGTCGAGTTCCAACGCCGACCACGGCGCCAGCGACGGCGGCGCGAACACCAGCGCCGCCGGCGGCACGGCCGGCGCGACCTGCGCGAAGCGGTCCGCCGGCAGCCGCGGCTTGCCCAAGCCGCCGAAGTCGGTCATCGCGCCCACACCGAGCCAGACGGTGCGCGCGCCGCGCACGCGCAACACGGCGCCGTCGCGGGCGACCGTGCCGCCTTCGTGCTGCGCCTCGAGCGCGGCGCAGAAGCGCACGCCATCGCCGCCGGCGCCGTCGGCCAGCGCGCCGCGCAGCAGGACGCGCGCGCTGCCGTCGCCGGTCGTGGTCGCCCGCTCGCCGCGCGCGATGGTGACGTCGAGGTCGAGCAGTTCGCCACCGGCGCGCAGCTGCAACAGCACGCCGCCGTCGATGCGCAACCGCCGATCGTGCGCGCGGCCGAAGCGGTCGGTGAAGGCGACGCGCTGCTCGACGTCGTCGCCCTCGAACACGAGCGCGCGCTGGTAGTCGCAGACGTCGCCGCCGAGCGGCGCGCCGTCGGGGCCGAGCACGGTGATCTGCAGTTCGCCGAGCGTCTGGTAGCAACCGAACGGCACGTCCTTGCCGCCGCCGAAGCCGCTGCCCTTGCCCGCGCAGGTGAACGTCGCATTGACGAGCTGCTCGGCCTCCCGGTGCTTGCCGGCGCGCAGCAGCGCCGTGATCGCCGGCAGGTTGGCGGCGGCGCCGTCGCGGTCGGCGTCCTGCGGACTGCCCGACCACATCGTCTGCTCGTTGAGCACGACCGTGTCGCGGCCGACGCCGCCGAACCACGACGCGCCCATGCGGCCGTCGCCGAGCGGATAGGCCTCGTCGAACCTAGTCGCCGGCCGGTCGCTCCACAGCGCCGGCTGGCGCGCGCCCGGCCCGTCGGCGGCGCCGACGAAGACCGGGGCGGCGGGCGCCTCGGTTGCGGGCGACTGGGCGGCTGCTGCCGCGGCGAGCACGCACGCGGCGGCGAGGAACGACGGCGTCAGGCGGCGCATCGGCGCATCGTGCCGGCGCAGCGCCCGC
>JBEITC010000265.1:0-5705 GCA_040375075.1 Planctomycetota bacterium
GCACCGGGTGCAGACGGCCGTCGCCGTGACGCCCGCGAGGCGGGCGTTTGCGCCGAGCCGTCGGGCTCGGCGCTCAGGTGCCCGAGCGGGCCGCGATCAGAACGAGCCGATCTTGAGGCGCAGCGCGTTCGACGTGAGCAGGCCGCCGGCGTTCTGCGTGGCGTCGAGCCACACGCCCTGGCAGTAGAAGCTCAGGCCGATGATCGACAGCGGGCCGGCCGGGATCGGGAACGGCGTGGTCAGCGTGCCGACGCCCGGGATGTTGCTCACCACGTAGCCGGCGCCCGTGTTGATGTCGACGTTCGCGACGCAGCCCGGCGCGCCGATCAGCGCGAGGTCGAGGCCGCCCGGCGACAGCGGGCCGAGGTTGGCCAGCGTGACGAAGTTGATGCCGAGCGAGAGGCCCGTGACGTTGGTCTGGGTCAGGTTGACCGTCGTGCCGAGGACCGGGTTGACGTCGCTCGCGAGCGCGAGCGGCGGCTGGTCGATCGACGACGTGGTGAACACCGTCTGGGCGGACAGGTCGATGATGCCCGGGTCGGCGGCGCCGTTGCCCGGCGTGAAGCCGATGAGCGTCGGCCAGTTGCCGCCACCCGCCTGGCTCATCGTGCCCCAACGCATCTCGGCGTCACCGTTGGCGAAGAACGCCATCTGGAACGTGTTCGGCGCGTTCAGGATGCCCGAGTCGATGCAGTTCAGCCACGTGAAGATGTGGGCGTTGTTGACCGCGTCGAAGTCGTAGTGGGTCGTGCCCGCCACGCCGCCGGCGATGCTGAGGCCGGTCGGATCCATGTCGTGCCAGTTGCCGATGCGCGGCTGGCCGCTCAGGAACGCTGCAACCGTCGGGTTGAACTGCGTCGCCGGGTTCGAGCCCGACAGCGTGACGTAGCCTTCCGACGACATCTCGACCGTCGTGCCCGAAGCGGCCACGCCGCCAGCCGACGGGAAGATGATCGGTTGGTTGTTGGTCAGGTTGACCAGCACGAAGCCGTCGTCCGGGTGGTTCAGGTTCGTCGACGTGACCGGCGCGACGGGCGTCGTGCCGATGGTCGCGACGTACGAGTTGCCGGCGAGCGACAGGTACATCGACTTGTTCGACATGTCGACGGACGCCGAGCTCGGCCAGAACTCGTAGAACGAGCGGAAGTTCTTGTAGCAGCCGTTGCCGTAGGGCTCACGCTGCGCAAACGTGATCGGCGTGCCGCCGGTCGTGTAGGTGATGCCGCCGGCGAACATGCGCGGCTGGAAGATGCCGCCGCTGAGGAACGCGTTCTGCGCCGCGCCGCCGCGCAGGACGAGGTCCGGCGTGCTGAACAGCGTGTTCGAGCAGCTGCCCGGGATGCTCGTGCTCGTGCAGGTCACGCCGTTGGTGTAGCCGTTGCTGCAGCCGATCGCCTTGATGGCGAAGCCGTAGTTGCCGGGCGCGAGCGTCACGGCGGCAATCTGCGGCACCGGGACGACCGGCACGCCGTTGAACAGCTGGTAGACGTTGCCGGTCGCGGTGACCGGCGTGGTCGTGCCGACCTTCGTCCACAGGCTGGGATTCGTCACGTTGCCCACGTACGTGCTCGGGCCGAGGTAGAGCTCCCACGATGCCGAGGCGTTTGCCGCCGTCGCGGCGCCGCACCAGAGGTTCAGCGCGGTGATCGTGATCGTGTTGTTGACCTGAAGGTCGAAGTAGAGACCGCCGCCGACGTTGCCGCCGTTTGCGGCAGTCAGGCCGGTGCTCAGGGTCGTCTGGGCAGCCGCCGACGCGGCGAGAGTCGCGAACGCGAGGATTGCGAGTTTGCGCATGGGAGACGTTTTGGGTTGCTTACAGGAAACGGAATGGCGTTGGACGAGCACGCCCACTCTTGGACAGGCTAGCACGGAAAACGGTTCCGTCGACTGGGAGCAATCCCTGGATGGAGACCGCGCCGGCGATGCGTCGCGGCGCAATCCGGCGCGCCGACGGCGTCGACCCCGGCCGCCGTCGTCTGCATACTCGGCCCGATGTCCAACGTCGTGCCCATGCCAGCGTCCGTTCGTCTGGTCCTGCCGCTCCTCGCCTTCGCCTGCTTCCCCGCGTGCGGTGGCGGCGGCGGGGGGGAGACGCCACCGCCGCCGCCGCCGCCCTCGGAACAGACGGGCGCGCTGCGGCTGCCGGCCGCCGGGACGCAGGCCGCTGCGGCGGGCGCGCACCGCGCCGACCTGCCGATGCGAACGGGCGAGGTCGTCGCCTGGGTCGACCCCGGGGTCGACGCGGACCAGTTGGCCGGCTCGGATCTCGAACTGGTCGAGGCCGGCGGTCCGATCGCCGTGTTCCGTTCCATGACGGCGGCCAGCCGCCTGTCGCAGCGCGCCGGCGCGCCGCTCGCGGACAGCAGCGAGCAGGCGACGTGCGATGCGGCCACGGCGCTCGCCGCCCGGCCGGGCGTGCTCTGCGCCCAGCCGAACTACCTGCTGCAGGCGACGCGCCAGCCCAACGACACGCACTTCGGCAAGCAGTGGCACTACCCGCAGGCGAAGCTGCCGCAGGCCTGGGACATCACCGTCGGCAGCGCCAACGTCGTCGTCGCGGTGCTCGACACCGGCATCAAGGCAGCGCACCCCGACTTCGATCCGGCCCGCTTCGTGCCGGGGTTCGACATGATCAGCGATCCGGCCGTCGCCGGCGACGGCAACGGCCGCGACGCCAACCCGGAGGACGTCGGCGACCTCGCGACGCCGCGGGGCAGCAGCTTCCACGGCACGCACGTCGCGGGCACCATCGGCGCGCGCAGCGACAACGGCGCCGGCATCGCGGGCGTCGACTGGAACTGCAAGCTGATGCACCTGCGCGTGCTCGGTCGCGGCGGCGGCAGCGTCAGCGACATCGCCAATGGCATCCGCTTTGCCGCGGGGCTGTCGAACGCCAGCGGCACGGTGCCCGCACAGCGCGCCGACATCGTCAACATGAGCCTCGGCGGGCCGGGCGCGAGCCCGGTGCTCGAGCAGGCGTGCAACGCCGCGCGCGACGCGGGCGTGCTGCTCGTCGCCGCCGCCGGCAACGACAACAGCAACCAGCCCAACTCGCCGGCGTCGTTCGACTCGGTGCTGTCGGTCGGCGCCGTCGACCTGCTCGGCGCGCGCGCGCCGTACTCCAACTTCCACGTCTCGGTCGACCTGTGGGCGCCGGGCGGCGACATGACCCAGGATCGCAACGGCGATGGCTTCGCCGACGGCGTGCTGTCGTGCATGGCCGACGACCAGGGGGCGACCTTCTTCAAGTTCGAGAACGGCACTTCGATGGCGAGCCCGCACGTCGCCGGCATCGCGGCGCTGGTCAAGGCGGCCAACCCGTCGCTGACGGCGGCGCAGTTGCGCGCGATCCTGCTGGGCAACACGCAGGCCGGCGTCGGCCTGCCGAACAGCGGCCGCATGGTCGACGCGCTCGCCGCCGTGCAGGCAGCCGGCGGCACGGCGACCGGGCCGATCCTGGTCGCGACGCCGTCGACGATCGACTTCGGGGCGGCCAGCACGACGGCGACCGTGGTGTGCGGCAACGCCAACGCCACCGCCAGCTCGGCCACCGGCGCGCAGCTGCAGGTCTCGCCGGCGGCGCCGTGGCTCCTGCCGGTGCTGTCCGAGACGGTGGCCAACAACGGCCTGACCAACGACACCATCGCGCTCACGGCGAATCGCACGGGTCTCGCGCCGGGCGTCTACCAGACGCGCGTCACGCTGGTGTGCGCCGGCGTCAGTCCGCCGGAGGTCGCCTTCGACGTGCGATTGCAGGTCGGCGAGGCGAGCCCCGTTTCCGACGAAGTCTTCGTGCTGCTCGTCGATCCGCTCACCTTCGAGACCGCGTTCCAGACCAGCGCCTTCGCGGCCCAGGAGTTCGAGTGGCAGTTCGGCAGCGTCGACGCCGGCAGCTACCTGCTGGTCGCCGGCACCGACCGCGACAACGACGGCGAGATCGGCGACGACGGCGAGCTGTTCGGCGCGTGGCCGAACCTCGACGACGTGCTGCCGGTCGACGTCGTCGCCGGTCAGGACGTGGCCGGCCTCGACTTCAGCCTGCAGGACTTCGTCGTCGTCGGCCAATCGGCGGGCGGCGGTCGCCTCGGCCGCGTGTTCCGGAGGTTGCCGTGAGCGCGCGGGTTCGCGTGGCGCTCCTTGGCCTCGCCGCCTGCGCCGGACCGGCCGCCGAGCCGCCGGTGGCGCTGGACTGGCGCGGCGCGCCGGTGCACTTGCGCCACCTCGGCGATGGCGGCGTCGAGGTCGAGTTCGTCGCGCCGACGGCCGGCCACGCGCTGGCGTTGCGCGACGTCGTGCGCGTCGGCGCGCAGGCGACGACGACGTTCGTGCACACAGCGCCCGATCCAGCCGCCTTCGTCGCGCAGGTGGTGACGCCGTTGCGCGTCGCGGTCCCGGCCGATCGGCTCGGCGACGCCGCCGTGGTCGCCGTGCGCATCGTCGAGGGCGAGCGCGACGCCCTGGCGATCCTCGCCGCGCGGCCGCGCTGATCGCCGCGGCGCAGGCTCGCCCGGGCGCAGGCTCGCAAGGACTCAGAGGCCGGCGGCGGCGCAACGGGCGAGGAACTCGTCCTGCCAGTGGTAGCCGGCCAGCAGCTCGGGGTCGCGGTCGCCGAGCAGCGCGCGCGCGAGGTAGAGCGCCTCGATCGACGCGAGCCCGGCAGCGGGATCGTCGAAGACCTTGCTGACGCGCGGGTACGCGGTGGTGATGCCGCCGGGGATCGAGCGCGGGATCGGCGCGCCGACCACGCAGGCGCGCAACCGCGGCAGCCAGCGCCACGTCGAGTCGAGCAGCAGCAGCGGGCGGCCGGCGTCGGCGGTCGACAGCGGCGGCGCGTCGACCGCGAGCAGCAGGTAGCCCGTCGCGTCGAAGGTGAAGCCCGGCCGTTCACGCAAGAACGTCATCTCCGGCCGGTCGTGCAGGAAGCGCAGCGAGCACTTCGCGATCCGCTCCTTGTGGTGGCGGATGACGGTGGTCGGCACCGGCGTCATCGCGCCGCCTCGGCCAGCTGGCGGCGCACGGCCGCTTCGACGGCGTCGACGGCGATGCCGAGCACGCACTGAGGCGTGGCGCAGTCGCGGCGCTTGCACGGCCGGCACGGCACGTCGTGCCACAGGACTTCGTGCCGGATGCCGCCGTGGCCGCGCGGGCCGTAGCGCATGGGATCCTTCGGCCCGAACAGCGCCACGCAGCGCGCGCCGACGGCGGCGCCGAGGTGGAGCGGGCCGGTGTCGGCGGCGACGACGACCTCGCACGTGCGCATCACGCCGGCCATGCCGAGCAGGCCGAGCGCGCTCCCATCGACGGCGCGCGCCGTCGGCGCCGCCGCCAGCGCCGGGGCGGCGAGGTCGCGTTCGCCCGGGCCGAAGCCGACGAGGACCTGGACGCCGCTGGCAGCGAGCCGGCGCGCCAGTTCGGCGAAGCGGTCCACGGGCCAGCGCTTGAACGCCGCGAACGCCGACGTGCCGGGATGCAGGAACACGCGCGGCCGCGGCAGCGCCGCGAACTCCGGCGGCGCTGGCGGCGTCGCCAGCGTCGGCGGGCACGGCGTCCCCGACAGGCCGATCGCGGCGAGCAGCCGGTGGCCGATGTCGGCGCGGTGCGGCAGCGGCGAAGGCATCGGCGCCGCCAGCGAGTACGCGCGCGCCGCGCCCTCGCGCGAGCCCGGCGCTTCTGGGCCCACCTTGTGCGTCGCGCGCACGGCGAAC
>JBEITC010000323.1:0-4787 GCA_040375075.1 Planctomycetota bacterium
AGCCATCGCTTCCTCGACCATGCGCTTGGCGCTTTCCTGCGCCTTCTGCAGCTCGGCCTTGGCCTGGCTCATCTGCGCTTCGGCCTCCTTGCGGGCGACCTCGGCTGCCTTGATGGAGTCCTCGACCTTCTGGTCGCGCTCCTCGAGGGCCTTGGTGATCGGGCCGTAGACGAACTTCCACATCACCGGCAGAGCCAGCAGGAAGGCCAGGAACGTCCAGATCACGGCGCCCGGAGCGAACTCCAGGATCGCGTTCAGCGAACGCTCACCGTCGGGGAGGGCAGTTTCGAGCAGGAAGACCACGCGATACCTCTGCGATTCGGGCAGGGAGACGGATGCGACGACCTGCCGGCGGCGAGCCGGCAGGCGGTTGGTGCGGACGGCCTCGCGGCCGCCCGTCCGGTCACTTGCCGGCCAGGATCAGGCCGATGACCGCCGCGAACAGGGCGACGCCTTCGACGAACGCCGACAGCAGCAGGGCGTTGCCCTTGATGGCGTCCGCGGCCTCGGGCTGACGGGCGATGCCCTCGCCAGCCGAGCCGCCGATGCGGCCGATGCCGAAGCCGGCGCCGAGAGCGGCGAGACCGGCGGCCATGCCGGCGCCGATGCCCCAACCGACGTTCTGGGCAGCGAGCTTGGCGATTTCCTGATCCTGGAAGAAAGCGAGCATTGGGTTCTCCGTAACTACTGACTAGGGAAAGGGAAGGGAATGGGTCCGCCGCGGTGAGGCGCCGGGAGGCTGAGCAACGCTGGGCTCAGTGCTCCTGGTGCATCGCCTGGTAGAGGAAGTTGATGCTGAGGAACGTGAAGATGTACGCCTGCAGCAGCGTGACGAAGGCCTCGATCACGTAGATGAACACCGCGAGGCCAGCACACGGCAGCGCCGTCAGGTAGCTGGTGATCGCGCCGCCCTGCATCTTCGCGAACAGGAAGATCAGCGCGATGGCCGAGCCGATCACGAGGTGGCCGGCGAGCATGTTCGCGAACAAACGGATGGTCAACGCGAACGGCTTGACGACGAGGCCGACCAACTCGATCGCGAACATCATCGGCCAGAGCAGCACCGGCACGTGCGGCACGAGGCCCTTCCAGAAGCCGAGCACGCCGTTCTTCTTCATGCCGAAGCCGACCATCATCAGGAAGGTGACGACGGCCAGCGCGCCGGTGACGAAGGGCGTGCCGGTGGCGGTGTAGATCGCCAGCGGGAAGTGGTGCCCGGCGCTCGGGATCAGGCCGAGCACGTTCTGGAAGGCGATGAAGAAGAACAGGAACAGGAAGAAGGGCACGAACGGCCGGCCGTCCTCCTTGCCCATCACCTTGTAGACCATCTCGTCGCGGATCCAGAGGCACCAGCCGCGCAGGATGCGGTGGAACCAGCTGACGCGACCGCCACCGAAGCTGCGCACGACCGGCAGGAACAGGACGAGCATCAGGCCGATGCTCACCCACTGCCACGGCTGCACGTTGTAGACGGTGAACAGACCGACCGACTTGCCGGGCGCGACCTCGACCTTCGGGCCGAACTCGGCGATCGGGTACGGGACGCTGTGCTCGAACTGCTTGGCGAAGAACTCGCCGTTGCTCATCGCCATCGTCGGCTTGGCGTGGGCATGGCCGTCGTGCTGGGCGGCCGCAGGGGCGCCAGCGGCCGCAGGGGCGCCAGCGGCCGCCGGCGCGCCTGCGGCATTCTGCGCCACGAGCGAACCAGGCGCCAACAAGCCGGCCAGCAGCACGGCCAGCGGGAGGAGACGGCGCAAGAGGCAGTTCGGGGTCAGGAGCATGTTCGACTACGTGGGCTCGCCGGCTCGCGGACCGGCCTTGTCACCAGCGACGCACCCGCGGCGGGCCGTCGAACGCACCAAGGAGCCAGCGGCGGTGACCTGGCAGACCAGGGACGCCGCCGCGAACGCGACGGCAAAGGTCGCCACCGCTTCGAATTTCACCCCCACCGCACGAAGCCAGAGGACCCCGACGGTGACGGTGAACAGTTTGAGCAACAGGCCGACCGCCAGCAGGCCCTGCAGGCGCCCGGCGATCAGCCGCGGATCGTTGGCCATCGACGCAGCGAACCGCCGGTCGAGGATGCGGCTGTGCAACACGACCGCGAGGCCGGTCGCCGCCATCGCCGCGCCGGCGCCGAGCGCCAGGAACGGATGGCACGACGCGGGCACCGCACCGGTCGCCCAGACCGCGACGGCGAGCACGCCGACCAACAGCGCTCCGCGGACCAACGCCGGCAACAACTCGACCACCGACGGCGCGCCTTGGGCGGCCATCGTGGGAGCAGTCGGCGTGGAGGATGCGGTCACGGTCGTTGCTGACGGTCAGGGTTTGGGTGCGTCGGGCGACCGGCCTGCCTTCGGCGGCTTGCCGAAAGGCCACAGTTCGGGCGCGACGACGCGGATCAGATGCAGGATGCCACCGACGATGCCGCCACCCACGCACAGCAGCAGCAACCAAGGTTTGGTGCCGTACCGCGCGTCGAGCCACAGCCCGCCGTAGGCGAACAAACCGACCGAGACCGCCAAGGTCAGACCAGCACCGAGGGCCCGTTGGCTCTGCGCTGCGGCGTTCCGTGGCTTCGTGATCGGTTCGTTCCTCCTCGCCACCGCCTGGGCGGCGACGAGGGGCGAAGACCATAGCGACCGCGCCAAACCGCTAGCAACGATCGACCGCCATTTTCTGCCCGAAGTGCGCCCGCTCCTTCCCCTCCGTCCGGCTGGCCGACGGGAATGGTCCCGCCACCAGCGTCATCCGAACCATGCACAAGCACCTGTTGCCGATCTTCGCCGCCGGCCTCGCCGCCGCTGCGGTCGCCCAAGCCCCTGCCACCGTGTCGCCGAACGATCGCGCGACCTACGAAGGCAGCTCCTTCACCCACTTCCCCCTCGGCCGGGCCAACGCGCGCATGCAGACGCTGCACCGCGACGTCCCCGGCGGCGCGACCCTGCTCGGCCATGCCTACCGCCGCGACGCCATCGCCCTGCGCGGCCCGGTCGATGCCTTCCAGTGCGAGCTGGAGGTCCGCGTGTCGATGTCGCCGCTGACGCCGACGACCGCGTCCACGACCTTCGCGAGCAACGCCGGCGCGACCCCGGTCGTCGTCCTGCCGCGACAGATCGTCGCGTTCCCGTCGACGCAGCGCCCGGGCCTCGACCCGGCGCCGACCTTCGAGTTGCAGGTCCCCTACCAGACCCCGTTCGTCGTGCCTGCCGGCGGTGGCACCGTTTGCATCGATGTCACCGTCTTCGGCAACCAATCGCCAGCCGGCATCGACCAGAACCTGAGCCTCTACCTCGACGCGCACGAGCACTACACCGATGGCCGCGGCGAGCAGCCGGGATATCGCACGCTGGTCGGCTGTGCCGCCCCCGGCAGCGTCACGCCGAGCACCGCGACCGTCAGCTGGTGGCGCCTCACGACCGGCGGCCGGCTCGACGTCGCCCTGCGCGATGGCGTCGCCGACGACGGCACGGGCAGCACCCGCGCGTTCGTGCTGCTTGGCCAGCAACCGCAGGCCACGGTCTGGCCCGCACTGCCGGGCTGCGGCTTCTGGACCAGCGGCGACGT
The DNA here is from genome assembly GCA_040375075.1 of Planctomycetota bacterium. Taxonomy (GTDB): domain Bacteria; phylum Planctomycetota; class UBA1135; order UBA1135; family UBA2386; genus UBA2386. The sequence goes on from JBEITC010000323.1 coordinate 3,571, forward strand.
GTGGTACGCCTTGCCTGGCTCCCTCAGCGCCACCGGCAGCTACGACGGCAGCCTCCAAGGCCTGCCACAGCTGCCGCCGGGCTACCGCCTCTGGTGCCAATGCGGCAGCGTCGACCTGCAGACCGGCGACCTCGCATTCACCGACGTCGCCACCTTCCTGACGCCGCCGCCTGGTCCGCTGCCGATCCCGACGGCGCGCATCGCCAACAGCAGCAACGGCGCGGCTCCGACGGGCACGGTCTCCTACGCCGTGCCGGTGATGCAGTTCTTCTGATCACCCGGCGAGGCGGCGCGGCAACGTCAGTTCTCGAGCTTCTGGCACTCCGTGATCGGCGAGTTGGAGCCGAAGGTCGCCAGCGGCTGCTCCTTGTTGAACTCACCGAGCGCGAACCGCTCGCGCATCTGCTGGTAACTCAACGTGCGGACGTTGCCGTCCGACATCAGCAGGTTGACGGTGCCGTCGCGATGGATCCATCCGCCCTCGTTGTCATCGGCCATCAACGCCTCGTTGGCGTTGTTGGCCGTCTTCATGTGCTGGCGGGCACGGCCGGCGTAGTGCGTGTCCTCGGAGGTGCAGCTCTTGAGGTCGGTCCAGGGATTCTGGCCGCCGCGCAGCATCTCGCGCTTCTCGATGAACGCCGGATCGTTGTCGCGAGCGCCCGGCACGAAGTACTTGGCGAGGTTCTCCTCGGTCGGCTGCACCACCTGCGACGTCCAGGTCGCCAGCACGAACTTGTGGCCGCCCTGCATCGGCAACGCCCGGTCGTGCTTGAGCTTGTAGAGCTCGAGCCAGGTGTAGTGCGTGCGCAGCTGCTGGCGGTCCGCCTCGACGTTGGCGGCGTCCTGCACGCCCAACACCTCGGGCAGCAGCACGGCGGCGAGGACTCCGATGATGCTGATGACGATCAGCAGTTCGATCAACGTGAAGCCGGAAGCGGAGCTGCGCATGCTTGGGGGGTGGTTTGGGGCCAGAGGGGCGCTGCAGTCTAGCGCGTCACCTCGGCGAGGAAACCACCGAACTCCGACCGACTGCGGGGCGGCGACCAGCGCCCACACCCGCAGGGACGACGACGGATCAGCCGTTCGTCGCGTTGTTCGTGCCGGTCGCGTTGTTCGTGCCGGTCGCGTTGTTCGTGCCGGTCGCGTTGTTCGTGCCGGTCGCGTTGTTCGTGCCGGTCGCGTTGTTCGTGCCGGTCGCGTTGTTCGTGCCGGTCGCG
>JBEITC010000598.1:0-2022 GCA_040375075.1 Planctomycetota bacterium
CCGCCGGCGCAGCGGTGGCCGGCGCAGCGGTGGCCGGCGCAGCGGTGGCCGAGGGCGGCGCGCCAGCGAACAGCCGCCGCACCCGTCGCCAGACCTGCTGGACGCGATTGCGGCGCATGACGCCCCACAGCGCGGTGTCGACGAGCGCCACCACGCCGACCGCCGCGCCTTCTGCCCGTGCGAGGCGCGCGATCTCGAACGCGACGATGCCGCCGTAGCAGAAGCCGACCAGATGGAACGGCCCACCGCGATGGTGCGCGCGGATGCGCCGCCAGTAGGCCGCGGCGAGCTCGGTCGCCGAAGCCGTCGCGCCGGCGCCGGACTCTTCCTCCGGCACGAACACGGCGTGGAACGGCCGCTCGGGCTGGAGCGCTCGCGCCAGCGGCGCGTAGAGGCTGATGCCGCACGCCGCGTAGATCGGCGCGTGGCCCGGCGCGCCGGGCGCCAGCGTCACGACGGCGGTCTCGCCCGCGCCGCCCGCCTCGGCGAGCGCAACCTGCTGGCGCAGCGTCGGCCGCGCGAAGATCGCGCCGACGTCGATGCCGAGGCCAAGACCGTCCTGCAGCAAGCGCGCGAGCTCGAGCGCGGCGAGCGAGTGGCCGCCGACGGCGAAGAAGTCGTCGTCGAGCCGCCACTGCGCGCCGGTCGGATCGGCGTCGCCGAGCGCCTTGCTCCAATAGGCGGCGATGCGGGCTTCGTACGGCGCGCGCGGCCCTGCCGGCGCACGCACCGGCGCGGCGGCGGCGGGCTCGGGCAGCGCCTTGCGATCGACCTTGCCGCTCGGCGTCAGCGGGAACCGTTCGAGCACGCAGAGCCGCGCCGGGACCATGTACGCCGGCACGCGCGCGCGCAGCCACGCATCGAGCTCGGCGAGCGACGGCGCGTCGGCGCCGCCCTGCGCGTAGCCGACGAGCGCCGTCGCCGGCCCGCTGCCGCGCGCGACGACGACTGCCTGGCGCACGCCCGGGCACGCGGCCATCGCCGCTTCGATCTCGCCGAGTTCGATGCGATAGCCGCGCACCTTGACCTGGAAGTCGTTGCGGCCGAGGAACTCGAACACGCCATCGTCGGCGAGGCGCGCGAGGTCGCCGGTGCGGTACCAGCGGCCGTCGGACGCGTCGACGAAGCGCTCGGCGGTCAGCTCGGGGCGAGCGAGGTAACCCTTGGCGACGCCATCGCCGCCGAGCCACAGCTCGCCGACCGCGCCGAGCGGGCACAGCGCGCCGGCTGGCGTGCGCACGCTGGCGGCGGTGCCGGCGATCGGCCGGCCGATCGCGATCGGCTGGCGCGTGCCGACGCGCATGCACGTGGACCAGACCGTCGTCTCGGTCGGTCCATACATGTTCCACAGCTCGCCGACGCGCGGCAGCAGCGCCGCGGCGAGGTCGGGCGGCAAGGCTTCGCCGCCGACCAGCGCGCGCAGGCCCGGGCGCCCCGGCCAGTCGTTCTGCACGAGCAGGTGGAACGTCGCCGGCGTCGCCTGCAGCAGCGTGACGGCGCGCGCGGCGACGAGCCGCGCGAGCGCCGCCGGATCGACGGCGTCGGCGCGATCGGCGAGCACGACCTCGGCGCCGACGGTCAGCGGCAGCCAGAGCTCCAGCGCGGCGATGTCGAACGACACGGTGGTCAGCGCCAACACGCGGTCGTCAGGCCCACAGCCCGGCTCGTGCGCCATCGCCGCGAGGAACGCGCCGAGACCGTGGTGCAGCACCTCGACGCCCTTGGGTCGGCCGGTCGATCCGGAGGTGAACAGCACGTAGGCGACGCCGTCGGGTCGCGCACGGTCCTCGTCGGCGGCGACCGGCGCGGCGGCGAGCGGCGCATCGAGATCGACGCACGGCGCCGCCAGCTCGCCGAGCGCTGCGCGACCGTCGCCGTCGAGCACGCATGCGCGCGGCGCCGCGTCGGCGAGGATCAGCTGCAGGCGCGCGCCCGGATGGCTCGGATCGAGCGGCACGTAGGCAGCGCCCAGGCGCGCGCATGCGAGCAGCGCCGCCAGCAACTCCGGCGCGCGCCGCAGGC
>JBEITC010000114.1:0-9322 GCA_040375075.1 Planctomycetota bacterium
AGGTCGTCCAGGTCGGGCCGAACTTCCACGTGTCGGTGACGCCCTGGAACGATTGATCGAGGCCGCCGAACAGCACGCAGCGCTGGCCGAGCGTGTCGTAGACGAAGCCGACGCCGCGGCGGCCGACCGGCCCGGTCGCGAGCAGTTCCCGCCACGACGCTCCGTCGAACTGCCAGACGTCGGTCCGCCACGTGCCGGTCTGCGGATTCATGCCGCCGAACAGGACCGCGGCCTGCCGGCCTTCGTCGTAGGCGAGCCGCGCGAAGGTGCGCGGGGCAGGGACCAGTCCCGTCACCGGCAGCTGCGCCCAGTTGACGCCGTCCCAAGCCCAGGTCAGCGACGTGCCGCCGACCTGCACGTCGATGCCGGAGAACAGCACGACCTTGTTGAGCGTCCGGTGGAAGCACATCGCCGCGTTCTGCAGCGGGCCGGGGCGCACGGTCGGCGCGCGCAACGTCCAGTTCGCGCCGTCGTACTCCCACGTCTCGTTGGAGTCGGGCGTCAGGCCAGAGCCCTGTCCGCCGTAGAGCACGACCTTGCCGCGCAGGGGGTCGAAGGCCATGCCGAACCACTGCCGCGCCGACGGCGCGGCAGCGGTCGTGATCAGGCTCCACGTCGTGCCGTCGAACTCCCATGTCTCGGCGAGGAGCGGCGGGTTGAAGCCCGTGCCGCCGCGGCCGCCGAACAGCACGATCCGGTCGCGCAGGCCGTCGTGCACCATCTGGAAGTTCCCGCGCGGACCCGGCGCGACCGGCGGCGCCAGCTGCGTCCAGGTCTGCCCGTCGAACGCCCACATGTCGTTGCGGAAGCCCGGGCCGACGAGGCCGCCGCCGAAGACGACCGTCCGATTGCGGACGCCGTCGAACGTCATGCCGCCGTAGTTGCGAAGCGGCGGCGACGTCGGCGTGGCGATTTGCTCCCATTGCGCGGCGGCGACGGCGCAGAGCGCGGAGGCGACGAGGGCGCGCGAGACGATGGCGAACATGCGTTCGATCCGTGGCTTGGACAGGCGAGGCAGCGGTGGCGAGCGGCCCGAAGCCGCGCCGCCAAGCTGCCGGCGCCGCGCGATCCCGTCCAGCCGGTCGCAGCGCGCTGGCGCGAGCGCTGCGCTGGGCGTTCGGTCAGCCGAGCTGCGCCAGCTCGGTGATCGTGCGCGTCAGCGCGCGGAGGTCGAACGGCTTGCCGAGCACCGCGCCGCAACCGAGGCCGATGCGCTCGTTGGCGTCCTGGTCGAACGCCCCGCTCATCAGGATCGTGCTGGCGACCAGTCGCGGTTGGATCGTCGCCATGGCGTTGAGTACCGCTGCGTCGCCGCCGCCCGGGAAGTGCCGGTCGAGCAACGCGACGTTGAACGCGCCGGCGCGCAAGGCCGCGATCGCGGCCTCTGCGTCGGCGGCCTCGACGATGTCGATCGTCGGATTGACGCGCCGGAGGAATCGCGCGACGGAGAACCGGATGGCCGGCTCGTCGTCGACGAGCAGCAGCCGCAAGCGGTCCGGCAGGCGCGGCATGTCGTCCGCGACCATCGCCGTCGCCGGCGCGACCTCGCCGAGGAACGCGGGCAGCACCATCGTGAACGTGGCGCCGCCGCCCGGCGTGTCCGATACGTCCACGCGGCCGCCGTGCGATGCCGCGACGGCCTGCACGACGGTCAGGCCGAGGCCGGTGCCCTCCGTCGCGTTCTTGGTCGAGAAGAACGCCTCCCAGATGCGGTTGCGCAGGTCCATGGGCACGCCGGGGCCGCGGTCCGCGACTTCGATCATGACCGCGTCCGCGCCGCGCTTCCTGGCGCGCAGCGTGATGACGCGCGACGCGGCCGCGGTCGGCTGCATCGCCTGGTGGGCGTTGCGCATCAGGTTGCGCAGCGCCTGCACGAGCTGGTTGCGCACGCCCTCGATCGCTGGCGTGTCCGGCGCGCACTCGACCTGGACCGGCACGTCGTGGCCGTGCGTCGCGAAGTGCAGCTTGGCGGTCGACTGCAGCAGGTCGACGAGCGAGATCCGCTGCTTCTCGTCGTCGCCGCGGTGCGCGAACTGGCGCAGGTCCTGCACGATGCGCGCCGCGCGGTTGATCTCGGCGAGCGCCGTGTCGACGAGTTCGCGCTTCTCGGTCGAGGTCAGCAGCATGCGCAACGTCTGCAGCGCGCCGCTCGCGCCCATCAGCGGGTTGTTGACCTCGTGCGCCACGGTCGCGGCGACAGCGCCCATCGTCGCGAGCTTCTCGGTCTGCAGCAGGTTGGGGCGCAGCGTCTGCTCGTGGCTGAGATCGCGGATGACGGCGATCGTGTGGCCGTCGTCGTTGCCGTGCATCCGGGCGATGCTGAGGCCGCCGACGACCTTCGACGCGTCGGGGCGCACGAAGCGCGCTTCCTGACGAGCTGGCGTTTCGCCGTTGCGCGCGCGCCGCAGCATGTCCTCGGTCGCGCCGCGGTCCATCGGTTCGACGAACTCGAGGAACAACCGGCCTCGCGCGTCGGCGCTCGCGCGCGCGAACAGCCGTTCGCCGGCTGGGTTGAGTGAGCGCACGACGCTGCTGCCGTCGATCACGACGAACGCGAGCGGCGACGCTGCCCAGATGCTCTGCGCGTCATGTTGCGCCGGCAGGCCGGTGTCCAGCCCGGACGGGAGCATGGGGGAGGGGTCGTGCACGGCGGAAGTCCGGCAAGGCTACATCAGTCTCCAGGTCGAACAAGCGGGCGTGGCCCAAGTGCTTACGCCCGCTCGCGCGCGGGGTGCGACGCGCGGCAGCGGGCTTGGACGCAAGGCAGTCGCCTCGTCTCGCGGGCCCGGCGGATCGGTCGGATGCGTCGATTCGTCTGCGGCATCCGGTGCAACGAAGCGCGGCGACGACCTTGGAAGCGCAACGCGACCAAGGTCCCGACGCCAGCGCCGCGCGTCGTCCGAGTTGCTGGCGCTCGTTCGTCAGGCGGCAAGCCGGTCCGGACTCGCGTGGACCAACCCCATCTTCGCCGCAGCCCCATGCGGTTGCCCGGGGCTCGCGTCGGCGCCGCGGCGAGCTTGCCCCTCGTGTCATCCGGCGGTCTCCGCCGACCGTGAATGGCATGAATCGGCGCCACTCGCGGGAAGCGCGCTGCGCGGAGCAGCGGAGGCTTGCGATCGACGCCGCGTCGAGACGGCGATCGCCATCGATGGACGTGACGACGCCATGACGGCCCAGGACGACACTCGCTGCCGTGATGCAAGGCGACAGAGGCTTCCCGTTCGCGGGCCAGGACGATGTGCGCCAGCGATCCGGGCCGGACGCGCCTGACGGCGTCGGGGTGCTCGTGCCCTGGGTGGCCTCGCGCCCGCGCGGGGAACGCGCACGGACTGGTCGATTGCGGTCGCTTGAGAGGCCAAGGCTGCACGCCGACGCGGTCTGCCCAAGCCTGCCATCTGGCCACCAGCACCTGCAACTTCTGCGGCTCTGTGGCCGCGAGGTCGTGCCGTTCCGTGCGGTCGGCTGCCATGTCGTAGGGCTCCCAATGGGTCGGCCGGTTGCCGCGATGCTCCGTGACGAGCTGCCACTTGCCGTCACGCAAGGCGCTGTTGCCATGGCGTTCCCAGGCCAGCGGGGCAGCCCGTTGCAAGTCCTTGTCGAGCATCGCGGGCACGAGGCTGACGCCTTCCATCGGCTGGCTCGCGATGCCGTGGAACTCCGCCGGATAGACCGACTCGGTCACGTCCGCGCACGTCGCCATCAAGGCCTGGCACACGGCGCGCGCGCTGTCGTCGCTGACGCTGGTTCCGCGCTACTGGCGAGGACGCGGCGTCGTGACGCACGACAGCACGCTGCATCGCGCGCTGGCGGGATTGCCGGGAGTGAGGCCGTCGTGAGGCCGCAAGGCGTCGTGAGCGATGGGGAAGCGCCCGTCGACGTCGCCATCGTCGGTGGCGGCCTCGCCGGCCTCAGCCTCGCCTGCCATCTGCTCAGCCAGGGCTTCGCCGGTCGACTGCTCGTGCTCGAAGGCCGGAAGTCCTACGTGCACGATCGGTTCTGGTGCAGTTGGTCCGCGCCAGACCATCCCTTCCGCGAATGCGTCACCGCGACGTGGCGCCAGTGGCGCGTCGGCCACGGCGGCGCCGAACGCATCCAGGCATCGGACGGTCAGCCGTACCAGTGCATCCCCTCGGGCCTCCTCTACGCGGAAGCGGCGCGGCGGATCAAGGCGGCGGCCAACGCCGAACTCCGGCTCGACTGCCAGGTCGTGGCGGTCGACGACCATGGCGACCACGCGGAGGTGTCGTTGGCCGATGGCACGCGTGTTCGGGCGGCCATGGCCTTCGACAGTCGCCTGCCCTCGCCGCATCCGCGCGGCGCCGCCGCGCCGGACGCGCCGGAGGTGGACTGGGTGCAGGACTTCCTCGGTTGGCGTGTGCGCACCGAGCGACCGGTGTTCGATCCGCAGACCGTCACGCTGATGCAGTTCGCGAGCCGGCGCGACGACGTCCGCTTCGTCTACGTCCTGCCGTTCTCGGCCACGGAGGCGCTGGTCGAAGCGACCGCGTTCGCGCCGGGCGCGGTGGCCGAGGCCGACCATGCGACGGCCCTGCGTGCTCACATGGGCGACTTGTCGAGGGGTGGCGACTACGTCGTCGTGGACCAGGAACGAGGCTGCGTGCCGATGAGCACCCGGCGCGCGCCGACGGTCCGTCCGGGCGCGCGCGTCGTGCCGATCGGCACGGCCGCCGGGATGGTCAAGGCCAGCACCGGGTACTCGTTCGAGGCCGTGCAGCGCTGGTCTGCGGCCGTCGCATCGGAGCTCGTCGCCGGCCGCGCGCTCTCCCATCATCCGGCGCGCAGCTTCCGGTCCAGTTGCATGGATCGCATGTTCCTCGCGTTCATGCGGCGCCACCCCGAGCGCATGCCGTCGCTGTTCCTCCGTCTGTTCGAGCGGGTGCCCGCCGAAGCGATGGTCCGGTTCCTCTCGGATCGGGCCAGCCTGCGCGACGTGACCAACGTAGTCATGGCCATGCCGGTCCTGCCGATGCTGGTCGAGGCCGCTCGTTCGCTGCGGCTGTGGGCGCGGTCGGCATGAGCGCCGCCGCCGCAGAACGCGACTTCGCGCGGCACCGGCTCGTCGCGCTGATCGTCACGGCGGCGTCCCTTGCGCTGATGGCGCCGGCGCGGGATCTCGGGATCGGCGCACAGCTCGCCATCCTCGCCGGCGGCTTGGCGCTCACGGGTGTTCCGCACGGAGCCGTCGACCATGTTCGCATGGCCCCACGGTTCCGTCGGCGCTTCGGCAGGTCGTGGCTGCTCGTGTTCCTGTTCGCCTACGTCGGCGTCGCGACGGCCGTCGCCGCCATCTGGTTGGCGTGGCCGGCGCCGAGCCTGATGCTCTTCCTCGCGTTGTCGTTGCACCACTTCGGCAGCGGTGATGCCGAGGATGGATTGGGCGCCGTCGTCCATGGCAGCGTGCCGATCCTTGCGCCCTGCGCGGCCCATCCGGACGCCGTGGCCGAGTTGTTCGCGCTCCTGACGGCCACCCAGGTGTCGGCGTGGCAGGCGTTCCTTCGCGATGTCCGACCGATCCTCGTCCTCGTCATGGTCGGACTGGTTGCGCTGCGCTGGGCGAGGCGCCGTGGTTCGTTCGCCGAAGCGCTCGAGCTCCTGGCGATCGCCGCGGCTGGCCTGGCCTTGCCTCCGCTGCTGTCGTTCACGCTCTACTTCTGTGTCTGGCACGCGCCACGGCACATCGTCCTGGTCGCACGGGAACTGCGTCCTGGGCCGTTGGCCGGCTCGTTGGCCGCATTCGCGCGCGCCGCACTGCCGATGACCCTGGCGACCGTGGCGCTTGGCGCCCTGGCGCTCGGCTGGATGCCCGCGGGGCAGCAACCGACGGAACGTCTGCTGCAGGTGGTGTTCGTCGGACTCGCAGCCTTGACCGTGCCGCACCTGCTGGTCACCGACGCGATGCGTCGCAGCGCGGCCGCCGTCGTCCACGCAATGCCTGCCGCCGTCCGCTGATCTGCGCGCGGCCCGTCGCGGCGTTGGTCGCCACACGGACGAGGGTCCGATGCGCCGCGATGCCCCGCCATGCCACGCGTCGCGACGCTGGCGCCTCGCATCGTCCGTCGCGTTCCCGTTCCCGTTCCCGATCCCGATTCCGAACGTGCGCTGCGTGGCGTCGACCGCGCCGACGCGCGTCGTCGCGCGGTCCGTTCGGTGGCGAAGCGCAGCGATGGGGCCAAGGGACGGTTGTCGCGTCCTGGCGATGGGATGCGGCGCGTGCGGATGCCGGGCGCATCGGCACGGCCCGTGCCGTTGCGGCGCGACGCACGGGCTTGCCGGCCGGGTCCGCAGGGCGTAACCACGGACGTCTTGGACTCCGTCAGCCAGTTCGTGCTCGGTGCGAGCGTCGCGGCGTTGGCGCTCGGCCACCGCGCGCGACCGTGGCGCGCCGTGCTGTGGGGCGGCGCGGTGGCGACGCTGCCCGACCTCGACGTGCTGATCGACCACGGCAGCGCGGTCGCCAACATGCTGAACCACCGCGCCGACAGCCACTCGCTTCTGTGGCTGACGCTGGCGGCGCCGGCGCTGGCGTTCGTCGTCGCGACGATCGAGCGGCAGCGCCATTGCTTCGGCCGGTGGGCGCTCGCCGTCTGGCTGGCGCTGGTGACGCACCCGCTGCTCGACGCGATGACGATCTACGGCACCAAGCTCGCGCTGCCGTTCTCCGACCACGGCTTCGCGGTCGGCAGCCTGTTCGTCATCGATCCGCTGTACACGCTGCCGCTCTGCGTCGGCCTCGCCGGCTACGTGCTGCGTGGCGCCGTCGCCGGCGCGCGCTGGAACCACGCCGGCCTGCTGCTGAGCTGCCTGTACGCGGCGTGGAGCGTGTTCGCGCAAGGCGTCGCCACCGGCGTCGCCGAACGCGCGCTGGCGGCGCAGGGCCTCGCGCCGCGGTCGCTGATCGTCACCGCCGCGCCGCTGCAGACGATGCTCTGGCGCGTGCTCGCCGTCGACGGCGACGCGGCGTACGAGGGCTTCTGGTCGTTCTTCGACGGCGACCGGCCGCTGCAGCTGCAGCGCATCGATCGCGGCGGGCCGTGGTTGCCGGCGGTGCGCGCGATCCCGGCGGCGGCGGCGCTCGAACGCTTCGCCGGCGGCTTCACCAAGGTCGAGCGCCACGGCGACAAGCTGCGGCTCGTCGACCTGCGCATGGGCCAGGAGCCGCACTACGTGTTCGGCTTCGACGTCGCGCGTCTCGACGGCGACGGCGCGGTGGTGCAGAACGGCGTCGACCGGCAGGACGGCGCGCGCATCGACGCCGGCAAGGGCATGGCGTGGCTGTGGCCGCGCATGTGGGGCGCCGACATCCCAGCGCCGCGCTGAGGGCGTGGCTGGCCGCGGTGCGCGGGGCGTCCTACCATCCCGGCCATGTCGCTCCGCCGCGATCCCGCGTTCTTCCGTCTGTCCTTCGTCCTCGCCGCGTTCGCCGCGGCGCTCGCCGCCCAGGGCGGCGGCGACCAGCCCGCCGCCAAAGCTGCGCCGGTGTTCGCCGACGGCGAGGCCCAGGTCGTCGACGCCTTCAAGGACCGCAAGGAGTGGATCCGCGAGTGGCTGTTCGTGCAGGCCGACTTCGACTCCGACGGCGACGGCAAGAACGACCGCCTGCACGTCGACGTCACGCGGCCCAAGCAGACGGCGACCGAGGGCCTCAAGGTGCCGGTCGTCTACGAGACCAGCCCGTACTTCGCCGGCACCGGCCCGATGGACACGAGCTACTACTGGAGCATCGAGCAGGAGCTCGGCAAGCCGCCGCAGCCGCGGCCGGCGATGGCGCCGATCGGCTTCGGCAAGAAGCCGGGCATGATCAGCCAGAGCGAGGTGCAGAAGTGGCTGCCGCGCGGCTTCGCGGTCGTGCACAGCTGCTCGCCGGGCACCGGCTTCTCGCAGGGCTGCCCGACGATCGGCGGTCCCAACGAGGCGCTGGCGCCGAAGATGGTCATCGACTGGTTGTGCGGCCGCGCCAAGGGCTACAAGACGCTCGACGGCGACGAGGAAGTGACGGCCGACTGGTGCAGCGGCAAGGTCGGCATGGTCGGCACGTCGTACAACGGCACGCTGCCGATCGCCGCGGCGACCACCGGCGTCGAGGGCCTCGCGGCGGTGATCCCGATCGCGCCGGCGGCGTCGTGGTACGGCTACTACCGCAGCAACGGCCTCGTGCGCAGCCCCGGCGGCTACCCCGGCGAGGACATGGACGTGCTGTTCGACTTCGTCGCCAGCGGCGATCCCAAGCGGCGTTCGTGGTGCATCGAGAAGGTCCGCGACGGCGAGCTGAAGAACGGCATCGACCGCGTCACCGGCGACTACAACGACTTCTGGGCGGCGCGCGACTACAAGAACCAGCTCGGCAAGTGGCAGGCCGCGACGCTGATGGCGCACGGCTTCAACGACTGGAACGTCATGCCGGAGCAGTCGGTGTCGATCTACGCGATGCTCAAGCAGAAGGGCGTCCCGTGCATGGCCTTCTTCCACCAGAGCGGCCACGTCGACAACGTGCCGTTCAAGCTGCAGAACCGCTGGTTCACGCGCTTCCTGCACGGCGTCGACAACGGCGTCGAGAAGGACCCCAAGGCCTGGATCGTGCGCGAGGACGCGCGGCCGACCGGCGCCACGCCGTACGCCGACTACCCCAACCCCGAGGCCGCGCCGGTGACGCTGTGGCCGCAGAAGGGCGGCAACGGCGTCGGCGCGCTGGCCTTCGCGGCGGCGACCGGCCAGGGCAAGGAGACGATCGTCGACGATCCCAAGCAGGCCGGCGCGACGCTGGCGCAGGCGGAGACGTCGGACAACCGCCTGCTGTTCGCGCTGCCGAAGCTGACGGCGCCGCTGCACGTCTCCGGCACGCCGCGCGTCACGCTGCGGCTGGCCTGCGACAAGCCGGCGACCAACCTGAGCGTCTGGCTGGTGTCGCTGCCGTGGCAGGGCGGCCGCCGGATCACCGACGACGTGGTCACGCGCGGCTGGGCCGACCCGCAGAACCGCAGCTCGCTGACCAAGGGCGAGCCGCTCGCGCCGGGCACGTTCTACGACGTGTCGTTCGACCTGCAGCCCGACGACCAGGTGCTGGCCGCCGGCGAGCAGCTGGCGTTGATGGTCATGGCCAGCGACAACGAGTTCACGCTGCACCCGAAGGCCGGCGCCAAGCTGACGATCGACCTCGACGGGACGTCGCTGGTCGTGCCGGTGGTGGGCGGCGAGCAGGCGCTGCGCGCCGCGGTCGGCGCCGGCAAGTGACGCGCCGCAGCGGCGCGTAGCGGGCGACGGGCGGCGCGGGCCGCCCGCGCCTCACATGTTGCGCCGGTACTGG
>JBEITC010000191.1:0-7140 GCA_040375075.1 Planctomycetota bacterium
CGCGGCGACGGCATCGTGCTCGGCGGCACGGCGCAGGACGGCGACGAACGGCTCGGCGTCGCCGACGCCGACACCGCGGCGATCCTCGTCGGCATGACGGCTCGCTGGCCGGCGCGGCGCGGCGCGCGCGTCCGGGCCGTGCGCGTCGGCTTGCGGCCATGTCGGCCGACCGTGCGGCTCGAACGGGAAGAACGCGGCGACGGCCGGGCGATCGTCCATTGCCATGGGCATGGCGGCTCGGGCTGCACGGTGTCGTGGGGGTGCGCCGACGACGTCGCGCGGCTCGTCGCCGGTTGACCGGTCGCGCCGCGAGGGGAAGCTTGTCGGCGATGTCCCGCCTCGCCGCCGCCGCCGGTGCCCTGATCTGCTTCGTCGCCGTCGCCGCTGCACAGACGCCGACGGTCACCGCCGGCGGCGAGACGATGCGGCTCGGCACGCCGACCGTCGCCGCCGGCGCCGCGGGCGCGTGGACCGTCACGTTGCCGGTGGCGAACGACAACAACAACGCCGCGTTGCCGTCGTCGTTCCGTCGCTGGTGGCACTGCGAGATCGCCAACCTGCCGGCCGCCGGCGCGACGCTCAACATCTCGGTCACCAACGCCGGCTACACCGACATCATCCTGCCGACGTGGTCGCTGTCGACCGACGGCGTGACGTTCGGCCCGTACACGCGCGTGCCGACGAGCGCCGTGCCGACGCTGGTCGGCTCGACGACGCATCGCTTCACGCTGGTCACGCCGCCCGGCGTGCCGCGCATCCGGCTCGCCAAGTACTTCCCGTACACCGTGACGCGCAAGGACGCGTGGCTGCAGTCGGTCGCGAGCCATCCGCGCGTGCGCAGCGTCACGTCGATCGGCAACTCGGCGCAGGGCCGGCCGATCCAGCTGCTGACGCTGACCGACGGCAGCGTGCCCGACGCCGGCAAGAAGCGCGTGTGGATCCACAGCGCCGTGCATCCGTCGGAGACGCCGGCGTACTTCTTCGTCGAAGGGCTGGTGGCGTGGCTGCAGGGCGGCAGCGCCGAGGCCGAGCGGCTGCTCGACGCGACGATCTTCGACATCGTGCCGATGGCGAACCCCGACGGCGTGTTCCTCGGCAACTACCGCACGAACGCGAACTCGGTCAACCTCGAGGACCAGTGGTCGGCGCCGTACACCAACGCCACCGCCGAGGTCGTCGCGCTGCGCACGGCGATCGAGGCGCGCATGGGCACGGTCGCGGCGCCGGCGGCGAATCCGATCCGCGTGCTGCTCAACCTGCACGCCTCGCACGGTGTCGGCGCGCCGTTCCACTTCCAGCACGTCGCCAACGCCAACTGGAACGCGACCACCAACAACACCGGCGTCATCCCGCTGGTCAACGCCGACGAAGGCGCGTGGATCGCCGCCTTCAAGGCGCGCAGCCCGTTCGTGAACATCGGCGCGACGCAGAGCAGCGCGCTGACCTCGCGGCCGTTCGTCGAGTCGATGTGCCACGATCGCTGGACGGCGCAGAACGGCTGGCTCGACGCGCCGGGCTTCCGCGATCCCGTGATGGCGATCACGTGGGAGGGCACGTACCGCCGCGGCCCGGACGGCGTGACGTGGGACACCGAGGCGGACTACCGCACCGTCGGCATGCAGGCGGGCCTCGCCCTGTTCGACTTCCTCGGCCTGCAGCTGACCGCGAGCGCCACGCCCTACGGGTCGCCGTGCGCGTCGTTGTCGCTCGCAGCGCAGCTCGCGCCGCAGCTCGGCGGCGGCTACTTCGCGAGCCTGTCGATCGCCGGCGCGACGCCGTCGGCGCTCGGCGTGCTGGCGCTCGGTGGCCAGCAGCTCGCCGTGCCGCTGCCAGCGCCCTGGCAGGCGTGCACGCTGCTGTGCAGCCCCGACGCGACGGCGTCGTTCGTGGCCTCGGCCGCGGGCACGGCGAGCTTCGGCGTGCTGCTGCCGCCGCTGCCGGGCCTGCGCGCATGGCTGCAGGCCTTCGCGATCGACTGGACGCAGGCGACGCTGCCGCTCGACGCCAGCGGCGGCCTGCGCCTGCAGAACGACTACTGACCAAGCTTCCCGAAGCCACGCACCGATCATGACCATGCTGCTCGCCGCGCTCGCGGCCGCTCTCTGCCCGCAAGGGCCGGGCTCCTCGCCCGCGCCCGTCGTCATCAACGAGTTCGTCCACGACGACGCCGGCCTGACCGACGATCGCGAGTTCGTCGAGCTCTACAACCGCACGAGCCAGCTGGTCGACATCTCCGGCTGGCGCCTGCAGGGCGAGGAAGGCTCGGCCGGCGGCCTGCCCAACGGCGCGTTCACGTTTCCTGCCGGCACGGTGATCCAGCCCGGCCAGTACCTCGTCGTCGGCAGCTCGCTGGTTCCGAACGTCACGTTCACGACGACGAGCACGTCGCCGGCGGAATGGCTCGGCGAGAACGTCGCCGGCTCGGCCAACCTGCCCGACGGCCTGACGCTGCGCGACGCCACCGGCGCCGTCGTCGACGCCGTCTGCTGGAACAACGCCGTCTGGACCGCGACCGTGCCCTCGTGGGTCGAGGGCAGCGGCCTGTGGGGCGCGATGCAGCTGATCGACGGCAGCGCGCAGCCGCTCGCCGGCCAGCTGAGCGCGCAGCGCTGGGTCGACGGCCACGACGACAACGACAACGGCAAGGACTTCCTGCACATGCAGTGGACGCCGGGCGCGCAGAACGGCTCGCTCAACGCCGTGCTGCCGAACTTCCGCGAGGACTGCGATGGCGCGGTCGGCTCGGCGCTCAACCAGCTGTTCTCGTTCTCGTTCGTGCCCGGCACGCTGCAGGATCCGGCGGCGGTCGCGGTGGCGACCGGCACGGTGCGCGCCTATCCGCCGTCGCCGCAGGGCGGCAACGTGCTGCGCGCGTGGGATCCGACCGGCGGCGGCAACATGCTGACGGCGCAGACGCTGCCGGTGATCAGCAGCTTCCTGTTCGAGGCCTGGGTGCACATCGCGCCCGGCAATCCGGCGATCGTCGCAGGCGAGGGCGAGAGCTGGTCGATCGGCGTGCGCGGCACGACGGACACCTTCGGCCATCCGCACGACGCGTCCGGGACGTACTACCAGCAGGCTTCGTTCTGCGCGAACCGCTCGCCCGGCGGCACCGGCCTCGCGTGGATGGCGTACGTCAACGCGACCGAGACGAACCTCTACCTCGTCGACGCCGGCAACGGCGGCCCGGGCCTCACCGTGATCGCCGGCCCGATCGTGTGCAACGCGACGCAGAACTCCGGCTGGCAGCGGCTCCGCTTGCGCGTCGACGGCGCGCAGGCGGTCGCCAACTTCGGCGGCACGTTCGGCGCCGACGACGGCCAGCGCTTCACCGCGACGGTCGCCAACGTGCCCGGGGCGCTGTGGATGCAGTTCCGCGAGTGCATCCTCGCCAACGCCAACATCACCGGGCTTCTGCTCGACCGCATCGAGCTCTACGTGGCGTCGTCGGCGCAGGTGACCTACTCGGGCCAGGGTTCGCCGACGAGCGTCGGCACGCCGGGCATCGGCGTCGTCGGCAGCCCGCAGATCGGCAACGCCGGCTTCCAGATCGTCTCGACCGGCGTGATCCCGTTCGGCGTCAGCCTGCTGGCCCTCGACGTCGGCGGGCTGCTGCCCGGCGTGCCGGTGCCCGGCGCGCAACCGGGCTTCGCGCTGTACGCCAACCCGACCTTCGTCGGCACGGCGTTCAACTCGCCGGCCGGCGCCTCGTCGTTCGCCTTCCCGCTGCCGCCCGAGAACGCGCTGCTCGGCACGTCCCTCGCCGCGCAGTGGTTCGACCTCGACGTCGCGCTGACGTACCCGCTGCCGCTCGGCAGCTCGCGCGGTTGCCAGCTGGTGATCGGCAACTGACCGACGCCGGCGCGCGGCGCCCCGGCCGCGCGCCGTTCCTGCGGCAGGAAGCTGTGCTGCGCGCGGCGCGCCGCTATCCTGCGCCGCCGTGAGCTATCGCGTCGAGCTCCCGGTCTTCTCGGGCCCCATGGACCTCCTGCTGCACCTCGTGCGGCAGTCCGAGGTCGACATCCACGAGATCCGGATCGCCCGCATCCTCGACGACTTCCTCAAGCACCTCGCGGTGCTGCAGGAACTCGACCTGCAGGACATCGGCGACTTCATGGTGATGGCCAGCACGCTGATGGAGATCAAGTCGCGCGAGCTGCTGCCGAACGAGTCGGTCGAGCTCGAGGAGGAGCTCGATCCCCGCGACGACCTGATCCGCCGGTTGCTCGAGTACAAGCGCTACCGCGACCTCGCCCGCGAGCTCGACTCGCGCGCCGACGTCCGTTCGCGCCAGGCGCCGCTCGTGCTGTCGCAGCCCTCGCACCTCGCCGAGCAGGGCGACGAGGACCAGCTCGAGCTCGGCGAGCTGGGCGTCTGGGACCTCACGTCGGCGTTCGCCAAGCTGCTCGAGGAGATCGGGCAGCAGGCGACGATGCAGATCGAGAAGGAGCGCCGCGACGTCGGGTACTACACGCGCCGTCTCCTCGGTCAGTTCAAGGAACGTCGCGAGGTCCGCTTCGCCGAGATCTTCGACCCGACCGAGGGCCGCTACGGCCTGATCGGCACGCTGATCGCGCTGCTCGAGATGATGAAGCAGGGGTACCTGCGCGCGACGCAGGACGAGTGCTTCGGCGAGATCCACCTCGCCTACAAGGGCGGCGACGAAGTCGAGGCCGACCAGATCCTCGCCGGCATCGCCGCCGACGAACTCAAGCAGAAGGAGCGCGAGGCCGCGCTGGCGGCGGGATCCGACCCGGAGGACGGCTCGATCCCCGTCGAGCAGATGCGCGCGATCGTCGAGGCCGGCGGCGACGAGCCCGCGGGCGACGACGACGAGGCCGCGACCGACGCGCCCGAGGTCGAGGACTTCGGCGAGGACGAGGTCGACGAGGTGCCGTCGAAGGCGCCCGAGGCCGAACGTCCCGACGACGCCGCGTGGTGACGCCGATCCCGCCGCGGCTCGACGCGGACGCCGTGCAGGCGCTGCTCGCGCGGCATCCCGGCTGGCGGCGCGACGGCGAGGAGCTGGTCGCGACCTTCCGCTGGCCGTCGTTCCGCGCCGCGGTCGACTTCACGCAGCGGCTGGCCGACGCCGCCGAGGCGCTCGACCATCATCCGGAGTGGACGGTGCGCTGGCGCGCCGTCGAGGTGCGCACCACGACGCACGACGCCGACGGGATCACGGCGCGCGACGTGGCGCTGGTGGCGGCGGTGGACGCGCTGGCCCGCGACGCGCAGGCCTGACGCCGTTCGTCAGCCGCCGAGCGCCAGCGTGGGCAGCGCCGCGGCCAACCGCCGCAGCGCCTTGCCGCGATGGCTGAGCCGGTCCTTGGTCGCGGCGTCGAGCGCGGCGAAGGTCTTCGCCGCGTCGCCGGCGAACTCCACGGGCACGAAGATCGGGTCGTAGCCGAAGCCGCCTTCGCCCTGCGGCGCGCGCAGCAGCGTGCCCTCGCACGTGTCCTCGATCGCCGCGAGCACGCGGCCATCGGGGTCGCAAACGCACAGGCTGCAGACGAAGCGCGCCGTCCGCCGCGCGTCCGGCACGTCGCGCAGTTCCTCCAGCAGGCGCAGCAGCCGGCCGCGGTCGTCGAGGCCGGGGCCGCCGTAGCGCGCCGACAGCACGCCCGGACGGCCGCCGAGCGCGTCGACGCACAGGCCGCTGTCGTCGGCGAGCGCGACCGCGCCGGCCAGCCGCGCCAGCGTCGACGCCTTCACGCGCGCGTTGCCGGCGAAGTCCGGCTGGTCCTCGACGGGGTCGAACGGCTGGCCGAGTTCGTCCGGCGTGCGCAGCGTCACACCGAGCGGCGCCAGCATGCGCTCGAGCTCGGCGCGCTTCTTCTTGTTGTTCGTCCCGATCCAGAGCGTCGGCATCGCGCGCCTCGTGTTGGTCAGCGTCCGTGGGACAGCGCGCGTCGCGGGCCCACCGCGGCCGCGATGGCGGCCGCCAGGGACGATCCGCGAGCCTGCGTCATGTCGTCGCGCCAGGCGCTCAGATGCCGAGCGCCTTCTTCTGCAGGTCGTTGATCGCGGCGCAGCCGGTCTGGCCGAGCGCGATCATCTGGTGGAACTGATCCATCGCGAACGGCCGCTTCTCCGCGCCGCCCTGGACCTCGATCAGCCGGCCGTCGGCGGTGCTGACGATGCTGAGGTCGACCTCGGCGCCGCTGTCCTCCGAGTAGTCGAGGTCGATCATCGGCGTGCCGCCGACGACGCCGACCGACACCGCCGAGACGAGGCCGCGCAGCGGCCACTTGGGCAACTGCTTCTGTTCCTCCATCCACAGCAGCGCGTCGTACACCGCGACGATCGCGCCGTTGACCGAGGTCGTGCGCGTGCCGCCGTCGGCGCTGATGACGTCGCAGTCGATCCACAGCGTGACCTCGGGGAGCTGCTGGAGATCGACGGCGCAGCGCAGCGCGCGGCCGATCAGGCGCTGGATCTCGAAGCTCCTGCCGTCGAGCGGCCGGCCGGTGCGGCCGTCGCGCGGCTTACGCGGCTGGCCGGCGCCGGGCAGCATCGAGTACTCCGCGGTCAGCCAGCCGCCCTGGTGGCGGTTGTACATCCACTGCGGCACCTGGTCCTGCACGGACACCGTGCACAGGACCTTGGTCTTGCCGCACTCGGCGAGCACCGACCCGGGCAGGTCGGTGTAGCCGCGCGTGAACGTGATCGGACGGAGTTGGTCCGCGGAGCGGTTGTTCTTGCGAGCCAGGGGCGTGTTCCTCGGAAATCGGGCGGAGCAGGCTAGCCGGCGGTCACCAGCGAGGCGAGCGCGCGGCGCAGTTCGTGCACGCCGAACGGCTTGCGCAGGCGGCGCAGCCGCGGCCACGAGGTGTCCGTGGCGAGATCGGGCGCGTCGAGCGCGAACAGCTCCAGTCCGGGCGCGACCGCGCGCACCGTCGCGGCCAGTTCGCGGTCGGCGAGGCGGTCGTTGCGGTCGACGATCAGCAGCTCGAAACGATCGGGCGTCGCGCGCAGGAACGCCGCGGCGGCGGTCGCATCGGCGCAGACGAAGACCGCGCGGCCCGTCGCCTTCAGCTCGGTGGCCAGCATGGCGCGCACCGCCGGATCGGTCTCCAGCACCAGTGCGCCGCCGTAGCGGTGCTCGCGCGGTTGGCCCGCGGTCGCTTGCGCCGGCGC
>JBEITC010000077.1:0-11194 GCA_040375075.1 Planctomycetota bacterium
GGCCCGACCACGCCTGCTACAGCGCCTGCGCCGGGAAGCCGGCGCCGTGCAGCGACGCGAGGATCTGGTCGACGTGCGCCTTGCCGCGCGTCTCCATGACGACGTCGAGCTCGGCCTGCCGCGGCGCCAGGCCGGTGAACAAGCGCTGGTGCTCGATGTCGATGATGTCCGCGCCGGCGGCGCCGATCATCTGCGTGACGCGCGCGAGCACGCCGGGCACGTCCTGGATGGAGATGCGGAGCTTGGCGACCTTGCCGTCGCGCTTGAGCCCGCGCAGCAGCACCGTCGACAGCATGCGGCGGTCGATGTTGCCGCCGCACACGACGACGCCGACGTCCTGGCCGGCGAAGCGCTCGGGGTGGCGCATCACCGCGGCGACGCCGGCGGCGCCGGCGCCCTCGGCGACGACCTTCTGCTGCGCGGCCAGCACCTGCACGGCGGTCTCCACGTCGGTCTCGTCGACGAGCAGCACGTCCTCGAGGCGCGACTGCAGGATCGCCGCCGGGATCTCGCCCGGCGTCTTCACCGCGATGCCGTCGGCGAGCGTGTGGGTGTGCAGCGTCGGCGTCGGCAGGCCCTTGAGCTTGGCGTGCATCGACGGACACGCAGCCATCTGCACGCCGTAGACGCGCAGCGACGGCTTCTGGTGCTTGGCCCACAGCGCCATGCCCGCGCACAGGCCGCCGCCGCCGATCGGCACGACCAGCGCGTCGAGCTGCGGCTGGTCGGCGAGCATCTCGATCGCGGCGGTGCCCTGGCCGGCTACGACCAGCGGATCGTCGTACGGATGCACGAACGCGAAGCCGCGCTGGGCCGCGAGTTCCTTGGCGTGCACGGTCGACTCGGCGACCGACTCGCCGCGCATCACGACCTCGGCGCCGAGGCTCTCGGTGCGCTCGATCTTGGAGAACGGCGTCGTCAGCGGCATGACGATCAGCGCCTTGATGCCGAGGCGCCGCGCGTGGAACGCGACGCCCTGCGCGTGGTTGCCGGCCGAGGCGGCGGCGACGCCGGCGGGCGGCTCGGGCAGTTGCGCGAGGCGCTGGAGCTTGAGGCAGCTGCCGCGGTCCTTGAACGAGCCGGTGAACTGCAGGTTCTCGAGCTTGAGGAACAGCCGCGCGCCGAGCATCTCGGACAAGCGGGGCGCGGCGATCGTCGGCGTGCGTTGGATGTGCGCCTGGATGGCGCCGTGCGCAGCGAGGACGTCCTGGGGCGTGACCGGCATCGCGGGGCAGCGTAGCGCGCCCGCCCGCCCCGCCAAACCGCGCTACAGCTTCAGCTGCACGCCGGCCTTGGCGCGCGCCGCGAACAAGCGTTCCTCCTGCAGCGCCCGGCGCATCACCTGCGTGATGGTCGGGATGGCGTCGTCGGTGAACAGCACGAACACCTGCTGCTGGAACTCGACGCGCCGCAGGACGTGCCAGCCGTACGGCGTCTCGACCACGTCGCTCACCTGCCCGTCGCGCAGTTCCCACGCGGCGCGGCACAGGGCGGCCGGCATGCGGTCGTCGTAGCGATGCAGCCCGCGCAGCAGGCCGCGGTCCTTCGCCGTGCGCTGGTCGTCGGAGCGCGGCACGACCTCGTCGAAGTTGCTGCCGTCGGGCTTGAGCCGCGCCTTGATGTCGGCGAGCCGCGCCGACGCGAGCCCGTAGGCCTCGCCGTCGAGCAGGATGCCGGTGCCGCCGTCGCGGTGCTGCACCAGGACGTGCTGCACCGTCACCTGGCCGCCGAACACGCGCGCGTTGGCGTTGAAGAAGTTCTGCAGCTGCTGGCGGTTGAACTTGCCCGGCTCGAGGTACTCGAGCATGCCCTGCGCCTCGGCGGCGATGCCCTGCTCGAGCTGGAAGCGCGCGAGGTGCAGGTTGACCTGCGCCTGCGTCAGTTCGGTCGGGCGGCCGGCCGCGCGCTTGCCCTCGACGTAGGCGTCGAGCCAGCGCTGGAAGCTCTGCCGCAGCGCTTCGCTCTGCGCCTCGCCGAGCGCCTTGTCGTCGATCTCCGCCGCGTACGTCTGCCGCATCGCCTCGAGGTCGGCGAAGTGCCGGACCCACGGCGCGACGAGGTCGCTCGTCAGCATGCGCTGGATCTCGGGGCGCGCGGCGAGCGCGTCGCGGAAGCCCGGGTAGTGGCGCGTGTCGAGGTGGTCGACGAGGTCGGCGAGCGAGATCACGCGCGGACCGACGATGGCGATGGTGGCGTCCTTGTCCTGCGGCCAGCGGAGCGCGACGAAGTGCGGCTTCGCCGGCGCCACGGCCGGGGGCCGCGCCACGGCCGGCGCCTGCGGCACGGTCGGCGCCGGTGGCACGGCCGGCGCCGGCGGGTCCTGGGCGATGGTCGCGGCGGCGAGCAGCAGGGCGGCGAGGACGGGCAGCTTGGGCGACGGCATGCGGTGGGTGGCGGGCGGTGGCGACCGGCCAGCCTATAGCAAGCGGTCGGCGGCGCGTAACCCCGCGCGGCTGCGCCGATCGTCGCCTTGCGCGTGACCCGGGCCGGCGTTCCACTGCCGCGCCCCTTCGCACCGATGCCCGAGACCAAGCGCGCTGCCCTGCTCGAAGCCCTCGCCGCGCGCTTTCGCGCCGCCTACGGGCCCGGGCCGATGCGCCGCTTCTTCGCCCCGGGGCGCATCAACCTCGTCGGCGCGCACCTCGACTACAACGGCGGCGACGTGCTGCCGATGGCGGTCGACCGCGGCATCTACCTCGCGATCCGGCCGCGCGACGACGGGGTGATGCGCCTGCAGAGCCTCGACTTCGAACGCGTGGTGGCGATCGACGCCGAGGCCATCGGCGAACGCACGACGCCGGCGCTCGGCTGGGCCGGTTATCCGCTCGGCGTGTGGCGCGGCTTCCGCGCCGCCACCGGCGCGGCGCGCGGCTTCGACGCCGTGTTCGCCGGCGACCTGCCGGTCGCCAGCGGCCTGTCGTCGTCGGCGGCGATCGAAGTGGTCACCGCGCTGGCGCTCGACGCGCTGCACGGGGCAGGGCTTGGCGGCGAGCAGCTGGCGCTGCTCGCGCACCGCGCCGAGAACGACTTCGTCGGCGTGCGCTGCGGCATCATGGACCAGTACGCGTCCGCGCTCGGCCGCGCTGGCCACGTGCTGCTGCTGCACTGCGACGGCCCGACGTGGGAGCACCTGCCGTTCGATCCGTCGGCGTGCGAGGTGCTGGTGCTCGACACCAGGAAGCCGCGGCACCTCGCCAAGAGCGGCTTCAACGAGCGCGTCGCGCAGTGCGCGGCCGTGCACGCGGCGCTGCGCGCGAGCGGCGTGGACCTGCCGCGCCTCGCGCACTACGACGTCGCCGACCTCGAGCGCGTGCGCGGCGCGCTCGACGAGCTGCACGTCCGCCGCGGCCGCCACGTGCTCACCGAGATGCGGCGCACGCGCGACGCCGCGGCGGCGCTGCGCGCGCACGACTACCGCGCGCTCGGCGCGCTGCTCGACCAGAGCCACGAGAGCACGCGCGTCGACTACGAGGTCAGCTGCGCCGAGCTCGACGTCATCACCGACGCGGCGCGCGGGTGCGAGGGCGTGTTCGGCGCGCGGCTCGTCGGCGCGGGCTTCGGCGGTTGCGCCATCGCGCTGCTGCGGCCGGGCAGCGCCGATGCCGTGCAGGCCGCGGTCGCCGCGACCTACCACTCCCGCTTCGGGACCGCGCCGGCGTTCTATCTGCTGCGCAACGGCACGGGCCCGGTCGAACTCGGCTGAGTGCGCGGTCGGCGCGATGCCGAGGGCGAAGCGCGCGCGCCGACCCGGCGGTCGTCCGGGGCGAGCGGTCGGCCGGTGCGACGGGCGACGGCCGCGGCTGGCTCACCAGGGGCGAGCCCCAGCGGGCAGCAGCCGAGCGGATGCTTGCTCGCTCTTTCGCCGGACCGCGTCGCGGGCCGATATCCTTGGCCCGCCGTGACCGACCTCGCCTTCGATGCCCTGGACTACCGCGCCGACCAGACGTTCGCGCCGGCGCGCTACCGCTACGTCGGGGACGAGGCGCACGGCTGGGTCGTCCTGCGCGACGACAACGAACTGCTGCGCCTGGGGCCGGGGTACCGGCTGCTGCGCGTGCGCGAGTGCGGGGTCTGCGCCACCGACCTCGCGCGTCACCACCTGCCGTTCCCGTTGCCGCAGGTCATCGGCCACGAAGTGCTGGCGGTCGACGACCGCGGCCGCCGCTTCGTCGTCGAGATCAACGCGTCGTGCCACGCGCGCGGGCTCGCCGATCCGTGCGCCTTCTGCAAGGCGGGTCTGCCGACGCACTGTCCGCGGCGCATCACGCTCGGCATCCACGACCTGCCCGGCGGCTTCGGCCCGTGGATCCTGGCGCCGATCGACGCCTGCCTGCCCGTGCCGGTCAACGTGCCCGACGCCGCGGCCGTGCTGATCGAGCCGTTCGCGGCGGCGCTGCACGGCGTGCGCATGGTCGACCCCAAGCCGGGCGAACGCATCGCCGTGCTCGGCCCGCGGCGGCTTGGCATGCTCGCGGTCGCAGCGCTCGCCGGCGTGCGCGCCGGCATGCGCGCGCGCGGCCAGGACTTCGCCGTGGCCGCCGTCGTGCGCGACCCGGCGCTGCTGCCGTTGGCGACGCGCTTTGGCGCGACCGAGGGCCACCTGCTCGGCGATGGCGTCGCCGATGGCGCGTTCGACGTCGTCATCGACACCACCGGCAACCCGGACGGTCTGCTGACCGCGCTGCGTCTCGCGCGCCGCGAAGTGCACCTGAAGTCGACGCACGGCCAGCCGGCCGGCGGCCTGCGGCATCTCACCGAGATGGTCGTCGACGAACTCGGGCTCGCGCCGTTCCCGGCGAGCGAGCCACCGGCCGGCGCCGCCGACTGGGACCGCCTACGCACCGGCAACCGGCCGCGCATCGCGTGGCTGGCGAAGCAGCAGCCGCCGGCGTGGCTGCTGGCGCGCGCCGACGTGCGCTGCGGTGATGCCGCCGCGCTGGCCGCGCACTTCGCCGCCGCCGCCGATGGCTTGCCGCGCGCCGACGTCGCCGTCGCCGACGACGCCGCGACCGTCGACGCCGCGGTGCGCCCGCGCGCTGGCAGCGAGGAGCCGCTGGTGCGCCCGCGCGGCCTCGTGCTGCTGCATCCGCAGACGGCGACCGCCGACGCGCCGCTGCTCGACGCGGTGGTGCGCCGCGGCCTGCGGCTGTCGACCTCGCGCTGCGGCGACTTCGCGCCAGCGCTGGCGCTGCTGGCGAGCGACCCCGAGCTGGCGCGCATCGGCGAGCGGCTGGTCACGCACCGCTTCCGCGGCGAGCAGCTGGCGGAAGCGTTCGCGACCGCGCGCTCGCGCGGCTGCATCAAGGCGGTCGTCGCCCAGGGGGCGCCATGAAGCGGTCGCGCGAACGGGCGCCCGCAGCCCGCGGGTCGGCAGCGCCGCGTCCGCGCGCGCCGCGCCGGTTCGTCGCGCGCCAGCAGGTGACGGCATGAGCTCTGCGCCGCAGCAGCTCGCGACCTCGCTCGGGCCAGCGCTCGTCCGCGAGAGCGGCCTGTGGACGCTCGATCTCGGCCAGCTGGCCATCGTGCACGGCCTGTCCGTGCTGGCGCGCGCGCTCGGCGAGATGGTCGTGCAGCACGCGCGCGCCGAGCGCTTCGACGTCGTCGTCGAGCGCAAGCTGCGCGCGCGCGAGAACCCCGAGCTCGTCGAGGTGCACGGCATCGAGCTGGTGCGGCTCGCCGTCGAGCCGGAGGTCGTCGACGCGATCCTGCAGCAGCCCGAGCTGTTCGAGCGCCGCCTGCGCGCGCTGCTCGGCACCCTGCAGCGCGCGAAGTTCCGCGAACTGCTGCTGCCCAGGCGCCGCGCCGACGCCGTGGCGCTGGTCGCCGAGTTCGGCGACAACGGCTGCCGCCAGCGGTTCCTGCTCGAGCACGTCGTCCGCCGCGACGGCGAGGCCGGCGCGTTCCGCGTCACCGTCGCCAGCGCCGCCGCCGCGCGCATCGACCTCGCGCGGCTGCCGCACGCGGTCATCGACGACGTCGAGAACCGGCAGTTCCTCGCCGGCTCGACGCGCATCGCCGAGACGTGGGCCGAGGCCTGCCGGCGCGAGGCCGAGCGCGGCCGACGCTCGTTCCGCGAAGGTCGCTCGCCGCACAGCCACCTGTTCAAGCAGCTCGACCAGGCGGGCCTGCAGCAGCTGCAGCGCGCCTCGTTGCAGTGGTCGGAGGCGGCGCAGTCGTTCCTGCTCGAGAGCGATCCCGCCGAGGTCGCGCGCCTGCTCAAGCGCGTGCTGCTCGCCTGCGAGGACCGGCAGGTGCGCGAACTGCTCGCCGCGCGCGAGGTCGTGCGCGTCGACGCCGGACCGCTGCCGGTCTACCTCGACTTCGCGCAACTCGGTCGCGTGCTGGAGCTGTCGCTCGGCCAGCGCCGCGAGCGCATGGACTGCGGCGCGTTCCTCGCGCGCATGCCGGCGATGGCCGCCGTCGTCGACGCCGCGCAGGCCGCGCAGCCGCTGCGCGGCGTGCGCGTGTTCCTGGTGCACCACATGACCGCCGAGGTCGTCGGCACGATCGCCGCGCTGCGCGCGCTCGGCTGCCGCGACCTCGTCACGCTGTTCGTCACCTACGCCGGCGAACCGCCGGCGAGCTACCTCGACGCCGTCCTCGACCTGCCGCCCGAGGAGTTCGCGGCGCTCGCGCTGGTCAACGTGCCGGCGCGCGGCCACGTCGAGGGCCACTACCGGCTGTCCGAGCACTACTCGCACCTCGACGAGGCGCCGGCGATCACGGCGGCGCTGCGCGGGCGCGACGGCGCCTACCTGTCGGCGATGCGCGCGGCGGCGATCGTGCCGTTCCTGCGCCTGCTGCAGCGCGCCGAGGCCGCGGGCGAGCGCGTGCTGCTGGTCGAGGACGGCGGCTACCTCGGGCCGGTGGCGCAGGACGCGCTGCTGCGCGGCCAGACGTTGGCCGACTTCGCGCAGGGCCTCGGCGCCGCCAGCGACGACCGCCGGCCGCTCGCCGAGGCCCTCGGCAAGCGCCTCGTCGCGACCATCGAGCACACGCGCAACGGCTACGACAAGCTGGTCGACGTCGCGCAGCGTCACGGCCGGCTCGCCGTGCCGAGCTACTCGATCGCCGTCTCGCAGCTCAAGCGCGCCGTCGAGTCGCGCGAGGTCGCCGCGTCGGTGCTCAACGCCGTCGAGTCGGTGCTCAACGCCGAGGGGCGCATCCTCGCGCGCCGGCGCGCGCTGGTGCTCGGCTGCGTCGGCGCGATCGGCGGCGAACTGGTGCGCCACCTCGGTGGCCGGCTCGATCAGCCGGACGAGCAGTTGTCCGGCGTCGACCTGCGCGTCGGCGAGGTCGCCGCGCGCTGCGCCGCCGTGCGCACGTTCGCCGACGTCTCGCCGGAGCGCTGGCTGCAGACCAACCTGGTGCTCGGCGTCACCGGCGCGAGCGTTCTGCGCGGCGCCGACGTCGAGCGCTGGCTCTGCGGATCGCCGCACGAGCAGCTGGTGCTGGCGAGCGGTTCGACCAAGAAGGTCGAGTTCCACGACCTGATGCAGTGGATCGACGGATTGCTGCGCGCCGAGCAGCCGACCGTCGGCGGCCGGCCCGTCGACGTGCGCGTCGAGGAGGTGCTCGACCCGCGCACGGCGCGGCTGTACGCGCACCGCTGGCGCTTCACCTTCCGCGACGACGGCCGCGTGCGCACCGTGCTGGCGATGGGCGGGCTGACGCCGATCAACTTCCTCTTCTACGGCGTCGCCACCGAGCTGATCGACGAGGTGCTGGCGCAGCTGATGACCGTGGCGCTGGGGGCGGTGCGCAACGCTGACGCCGGTGGCATCGCGCCGGGGCTCTACGCCGTCGACCACGAGTGCGACGCCGACGCGCGGATCCGCTGAGCGATCAGGTCTTCAGCAGCAGTTGCCGGAGCCAAGGCAGAAGCAGCCAGAGGCCGATGGCGGTGGCCGCCGCCGCGACCAGGGCGAAGATCGCGACATGGCGGAGCTCGGTGCGCAGCGGCGTGCGGGTCGGGCTGGTCATCGCGGGTCGACGATAGCCGTGACGCTGGCGCCTTCGTGAATCGGAGACTTCCGGTGGACGTTGCGACCTTCGCGGCGTACTCGTGGCACCGCGCTCCGTGGAGGTCCGGGGCGCCCCACCCTTGCTCGATGACTGCTCTCGTTCCGTCTTCTCCCGCCGTTCGCTGGAAACTCGCCGCTTGGGCCCTCGCCGCCCTTGGCACCGCCGACATCGTCGCCGTCGCGCTGACGGACCAACCGCCGTTGGCCGGTTGGTTGCTGGCCGGCGGTTGGTTCGTCGCGGCGGCCGCATGCGCGTTCCGCGCGAGTCGCCTCGCCCGGCGCGACTGACCGTCCGGCGCGAGGTCGGCGTGCGTGCGCCGGGATCGCACGCGGACCGCTTGGCTGCGGCCGCGCTGCGTCGTCGTGGTCGGTCGTCTCGCATGCCTGGAGCGCCGACGCGCCGCTAGGGTCTGGGTCACGGGGTGCGCGCCGGTCAGCGTGGCCGCCCGTGACGCAGACTCGTAGGGAAGGTTCCGCGGGCGCGGCGCCGCCACGTCGACGTAGGATCGCCCGTCGCATGATCGACCCGACGCGTCGTTCCTTCCTCGCCGCCGCTGCGGCGGCCCCGTTCGTCGCCCCGCTGGCTTCGGCGTCGGCGTCGGCGCCGTCGCCGCGCAAGCAGAAGATCCTGGTGCTCGGCGGCACGGCCTTCCTCGGCCCGCACTTCGTCCGCGCCGCGCAGCAGAACGGCCACGAGGTGACGCTGTTCAACCGCGGCAAGACCAACCCCGGCCTGTTCCAGGACCTGGAGCAGCTGCGCGGCGACCGCGAGAAGGGCGACCTCGAATCGCTGAAGGGCCGCACGTTCGACGCCGTCGTCGACACGTCGGGCTACGTGCCAGCGCACGTCGAGGCGACGGCCAAGCTGTTCGCCGACAAGGCCGCGCACTACCAGTTCATCAGCACGATCTCGGTCTACGGCAGCTTCGGCGAGCGGCCGGACGCGATCACCGAGGCGACGCCGGTCGGCGAGGTGAAGGACGAGGACGTCGCCAAGGTCAACTCGATCCGTCAGGCGATGCCGTTCTACGGGCCGATGAAGGCGCGCTGCGAAGCGGCGGCCGAGGCGGCGATGCCCGGCCGCGTCAGCAACGTGCGCCCCGGCCTGATCGTCGGCCCGCTCGACACCAGCGACCGCTTCACCTGGTGGCCGGTGCGCTGCGACCGCGGCGGCGAAGTGCTGGCGCCGGGCGACCGCGACGGCCACGTGCAGTTCGTCGACGCGCGCGACCTCGCGGCGTTCATGCTGCGCTGCGTCGAGGAGAAGATCGCCGGCGTCTACAACGTGACCGGCTTCCACGGCCGCGTGTCGATGCAGGACGTGCTGGCGGCGTGCAAGTGCGCGACCAGCAACCCGGTCGAGCTGGTGTGGGCGCCCGAGGAGTTCCTCGCCGAGCAGAAGGTGCAGCCGTACATGCAGATGCCGCTGTGGATCCCGCGCGAGGGCCGCAGCGTGGTCGACTGCTCGGCCGCGATCGGGAAGGGCCTGCGCTTCCGCCCGATCGCCGAGACGGTGCGCGACACGCTGCAGTGGGCGAAGCAGGAGCGCGGCGACAAGCCGTTTTCGCGCACCGGCCTGCCGGCCGAGCGCGAGGCCGAGCTGGTGCGCATGGTGAAGGCGCTCGCCGCCAAGTGAGCGTCGACCGCGCCGGCGCGCGCGCGTAGCCTGCGGCGATGCTGCGCGACCTCACGTCGTCGGTCCTCGCGATGCTGCTGCCCGGCCTGCTGGCCGGCGCGGTGGCGGCCCAGGACGCTCCGTTGGTCTTCTTCGGCGCCCGCATCGAGCCGGTCGACGGGCCGGTCATCGAGCGCGGCGTGCTCGTGGTGCAGGGCGGGCGGATCGTCGCCGTCGGACCCGAGAC
This sequence comes from Planctomycetota bacterium, assembly GCA_040375075.1. Lineage (GTDB taxonomy): Bacteria > Planctomycetota > UBA1135 > UBA1135 > UBA2386 > UBA2386. The sequence continues at coordinate 9,887 of JBEITC010000077.1, forward strand.
GACGCCGCGCCCCGACGGCGCCACCGCGATCGACTGCGCCGGCAAGACGATCGTGCCGGGCCTCGTCTGCAGCCACTCGCACATCGGCTCGGTCGCCGGCGCCGACGGCAGCGGCCCGATCCAGCCCGAGGTGCGCGCGCTGGATGGCATCAACCCGCGCGACCCCGGCATCCAGAAGGCGCAGGCCGGCGGCATCACCGCGGTCAACATCATGCCGGGCTCGGGCCACCTGCTGTCCGGCCAGACGCTGTACTGCAAGCTGCGCGACGTGCGCACGGTCGAGGAGCTCGCCATCCGCAACCAGGACGGCAGCGTCGCCGGCGGCATCAAGATGGCCAACGGCACCAACCCGCAGCGCGAGGCGCCGTTCCCCGGGACGCGCGGCAAGGCCGCGGCGCTGATGCGCGCGCAACTGCACCGGGCCCGCGACCACCAGCAGAAGCTCGCCGCCGCGAAGGACGATCCGAGCAAGGCGCCGGAGCGCAGCCTCGGCCTCGAGGCGCTGGTCGAGGTGCTCGAAGGCAAGCGCGTCGTGCACCACCACACGCACCGCCAGGACGACATCCTCACGGTGCTGCGGCTGCAGCAGGAGTTCGGCTTCCGCTGCGTGCTGCACCACGTCAGCGAGGGCTGGCTCGCCGCGAAGGAGATCGCCGCCGCCAACGTGCCGTGCTCGGTCATCGTCATCGACGCGCCGGGCGGCAAGCTCGAGGCCGCCAACATGTCGCTGCAGACCGGCGCCATCCTCGACGCCGCCGGCGTGCTGGTCGGCTTCCACACCGACGACGGCATCACCGACAGCCGGCTGTTCCTGCGCTCGGCGGCGCTCGCCGTGCGCGCCGGCATGCCGCGCGACAAGGCGCTCGCGGCGCTCACCATCGCCAACGCGCGCATGCTCGACCTCCAGGACCGCGTCGGCACGCTGACGGTCGGCAAGGACGCCGACTTCGTCGTGCTGAGCGGCGACCCGTTCTCGGTCTACACGCGCGTCGAGCAGACCTGGGTCGAGGGCAAGAAGGTCTTCGACCTCGCCGACCCGCAGGACCGGCTGTTCGCCGACGGCGGCTTCGGCGCGAGCGACGACCAGTCGGTGTCGATGTGCTGCTACGGGCAGCAGGGAGGCCAGCAGTGAGCGCCCTCCGTCTCGTCGCGCCGCTCGCGGTGGCGCTGTTGGCAGCGTGTGAAGCGCTGCAGGGCGGCGGCGGTGGCGGCGCTGCGCCGCAGGCTCCGGCCGCCGCGCCGGCTGCGCCTGTCGCAAGAGCGCCTGCCGTCGTCACGCCGACCGGCGCCGCGGCTTCGCCCGCGCCC
>JBEITC010000670.1:0-1561 GCA_040375075.1 Planctomycetota bacterium
CATCGACCAGGGCATCCGCATCGACGACGACTCCGAGCGTCGGCGCATCTCCTGGAACGGACAGCACCTCGCCGAGGTCCGCGAGTCCGGCGGCACGCTGCATGGCGTCCTCTCCGACGGTTCGTCGTGCGCTCTCGCCGCGCCCGCCGACGTCGGCGCGTTCTCGAATCGCGTGCTGCGACGCTACTCGCAGCTCGCCGGGATCGTCATCCAGAAGCGCGCCACGCCGGTGCCGGCGCCGCGCGACCAAGAAACGAACACGGCTGCGCCTCGCCTCGCAGCCAACGGGCATGGTTGGCCGCCGCGCGCGAGCGTGGAAGGCCTGCGGGCCGCCGCCGCCGCGGCGCGGCTCTCGCCCGAGGAACATTCCGCGCTCGGTGGCCTGGCCTCGTCGGCCGGCGGTGAATCCGAGTATGCGGCGCTGGCGGGCGACCTGGCGCGCATCGTCGCGGCGACGGACGCCGGACGCGGCGTCGGGTCGGCATAGGACCTACGGCGACGCGCCGCTCGGTCCGGGAACGAAGGCATTGGAACCAGTACATCGCGGAGACGCTGATCAACGCGCATTCGCGCGGCACCTCTTCCTGCGCGAGGGCCCGTTCGTGCGCGAACCGGCGCGCGAGGCGGCGGTCGTCGCGTTCGCCAGCGGCAAGGGCGGCACCGGCAAGACCTTCCTGACGGTCAACACGGCGATCGCGCTGCACGAGCGCGGCCGTCGGGTGGTGGTCGTCGACTGCGACTTCGGCCTCGCCAACGCGCACCTGCTGTTCGGCGTCAACCCGCAGTGCACGCTCGCGCACGTGCTCGAAGGCGGCCTCGCCGTCGACGAGGCGCTGATCGAGACGCCGCACGGTCCGGCGCTGGTGCCGGGCGGTTCGGGCGTGGTCAGCCTCGCCGACCTCGATGCGCGCCACATGGAGGCGTTGGCGCGCGCGCTGCACACGCTCGGCGAGCGCTACGACGTCGTGATGCTCGACTGCGGCGCCGGTCTCGCGCCGCAATCCCTGATCCCGATCCTCGCCGCGCAGCACGTGGTGCTGGTGGCGAACCCCGAGATCGCGTCCGTGACCGACGCCTACGCGTTGGTGAAGTGCCTCGCCAAGCAGGCCGCAGCGGCGACGCTGCATCTCGCCGTCAACCGCGTGCCCGAGGATGGCCTCGGCCGCGCGACCCACGACCGGCTCGCCGACGTCGCGCGTCGTTTTGCGCGCCGCGAAGTGCACTACCTCGGCGAGGTGCCGGAGGACCCCGCGGCGGCGCATCGCCGCCTCGGACAGCCCCCTCTGGTCAAGGGCTCGGCGGGATGCGCGACAGCGAAGGCAGTGCAGACGTTGGCGGACCGGTTGGATCCGCGCCTGGAGCGCACGCGCCAGGTGCCCGATCAGGGCATCGAAGCGCGCATGCGCGCGCAGATCCTGCGCTGGTGACGCGCCGGCCCGGCCCGCTGCTGCAGGCCTGGGCGCTGGCGACGCTGGCCTTGCTGGTGCGTGCGGCCGCCGATGGCGCGCTGGCGCGCGCGCGGCCGCCGTCGTGCCTCGTCGCGCCGCACCGCCTCGCCGCC
>JBEITC010000284.1:0-5306 GCA_040375075.1 Planctomycetota bacterium
CCAGCGCCGGCTCCCGCGCCGGCGACCGCCGGCTGCGCGCTCGGCGCGTTCTCGGTGAGCCTCGCGGTCAAGGACCTCGCTGCGTCGCGCGCCTTCTACGAACAGCTCGGCTTCGCGGCCGCGGGCGGCGACGGCAAGGGCTGGCAGATCCTGCGCCAGGGCGACGTCGTGATCGGCCTCTTCCAGGGCATGTTCGAGCGCAACACGCTGACCTTCAACCCGGGCTGGACGCAGCAGGCGACGCCGCTGGCGAGCTTCCGCGACGTGCGCGAACTGCAAGCGCAGCTGCAGGCGCGCGGCCTCAAGCCGACGCTGGCCGCCGATCCGGCGTCGACCGGCCCGGCGTTCTTCGTGCTGACCGATCCCGACGGCAATCCGGTGCTGTTCGACCAGCACGTCGGCAAGCCGGCGGCGAAGTGACGCTCAGGGCAAGCCGAGCCCGGCGATCACGATCCGCCCGCAATGCGCGCGCCCGCCCGGTGTCGCCATGCCGCGCTTGCTGGCGACGAACGTCACCGTGACGTCAGCGCGCACCGCGGCGCCGAGGACTTCGCCGGTGTCGCCGTGCAGCCCCGAGGGGATGTCGACGGCGAGCTTGCTGCCGCGCGCGTCGTTGCAGGCTTCGACCCATGCGCGCGCCGCGCCGGCCAGCGGCCGATCGAGGCCGGTGCCGAACAGCGCGTCGATCCACACCGCGCCGGCGTGCGCGGCGAGGTCGGGCAACGCGCCGACGACGACCGGGACGCCAGCCGCGCGCAGCACGCGCAGCTGCAGCGCTGCGTCCGGCGCCTTCTGCGCATCGGGCTCGGCGAGCAGATGGATCGCGCAGCGGCGCCAGCCGAGATGACGCGCTGCCGCGAGCCCGTCGCCGCCGTTGTGGCCGGCGCCGGCGAGCACGACGAAGCGCTCGCCCAGCGCCGCCGCCGCCTCGGCGACGCTGCGCGCGGCGTTCTCCATCAGCAACAAGGTCGGCATCCCGAGCCGGTCGCGCGCGTCGGCGTCGATCGCGCGGGCCTCGGCGACGGACAGCAGGCGTTCGCCGCTCACCGCTTCGCCTCCGCCGCGCCGGCGACGGCCTTGCGCACGCGCAGCAGCAGTTCGAGGTCGTCGACCGGGTCGAGCGCGCGCAGGTCGGCGAAGCCGCTCTGCTGCGTGCCCAGCAGCTCGCCGCTGCCGCGCAGCGCGAGGTCCGCCTCGGCGAGCTCGAAGCCGTCGGTCGTGCGGCAGACGGCGGCGACGCGCTCGCTCTTCGGCCCGCACAAGAGGCACAGCCCGCGCCGACGGCCGCGGCCGACGCGGCCGCGCAGCTGGTGCAGCGTGGCGATGCCGAAGCGGTCGGCGGCGACGACCACCATCAGCGTCGCTTCGGGGACGTCGACGCCGACCTCGAGCACGGTGGTGCCGACCAGCACGTCGATCGCGCCGGCGCGGAAGTCCTGCAGCACGCGCTGACGCTCGCCGGTCGCGAGGCGCCCGTGCACGAGGCCGCCGCGGAAGCGGCCGGCGAGCGCTTCGTGCACGCGCACGACGCCGCCCTTCTCGCCCTCCTCGCCGACCGCCGGGCAGACGACGAACACGCGGCCCTTGCGGCGCGCGGCCCGCGCGATGCTGCGCACGGCGCGCGGCCAGCCGGTCGTCGGCACGTGCAAGGCGCGCACCGGCGAGCGTCCCGGCGGCCGATGGCGCAAGGTCACGACGTCGAGGTCGCCGAACATCGCCAGCGCGAGCGTGCGCGGGATCGGCGTCGCCGTCATCACCAGCACGTGCGGGTTGTCGCCCTTGTGCACGAGCTGCATGCGCTGGCCGACGCCGAAGCGGTGCTGTTCGTCGACGACGACGAGCCGCAAACGCGGCAGCTCGAGCCCGCCGGACAGCAGCGCGTGCGTGCCGAACAGGAACAGCGGCCCCTGTGCTGGCAGCGCTTCGCCCTTGGTCGCGGCGGTGCGCAGCGCGACGTGCACGCCGGAGCCGTGCAGCCAGCGGGCGACGTTCTGGTGGTGCTGCTCGGCGAGCAGTTCGGTCGGCGCCAGGAACGCGACGGTGTCGCCCTTGGCGAGCACGGCGAGCGCCGCGCCTATGGCGACGGCGGTCTTGCCGGCGCCGACGTCGCCCTGCAGCAGCACGCCCATCGCCGACGGCCCGGCGAGCTTGCCCCAGATCGTCGCCAGCGCGTCCTGCTGGTCGGCGGTCAGCTGCAGCGGGATGCGCGCGGCGATGCGCTGTGCGAGCGTCGCGTCGACCGGATACGCGGCGCACGGCCGCTCGGCGCGGGCGCGGCGCGCCTTCTCGACCGCGGCGAACAACGCCACGGCCTCGCGCACGGCGAAGTGGCGGCGCGCGTGTTCGTGCTCGGCGAGGTCCGCCGGCCGGTGCATCGCGCGCAGCAGTTCCGGCGCGGTGTGCGCGAAGTCCTCGAGCCCGACGGGCAGCGGCGGCAGCGCGATGGCGGCCCAGTCGATGCGGGCGAGCGCCGTCGCCAGCCACTGCTGCAGCCGCGCGCCCGACACGCCGTCGACGTCGGCGTAGCGCAGTTGCACCTCGCCGCTCGGCGCCGCGGTCATCGGCAGCACCTTGGCCTGCTGCAACTGCCAGCGGCGACCCTTCTGCTGCAGCACACCCTCGACGCTGCGGCGCTGGCCGACGGGGTAGTTCTTCTTCAGCCACGGCTGGTTGAAGAACGCCGACTCGAACAGGCTGCCGTCGTCGCAGGCGAACGTGACCGTCGTCATCGAGCGGCGGCCCGGCAGCCATGCCGAGCGCACCGCGTGCACGGCACCGTGCAGGCGCACCAGCTGGCCGACGGCGGTCTCCTCCGGCGCTTGCAGTTCGCGCAGTTCGCGGCATCGGCGCGGGAAGAACGACACCAGGTCGAACACGGTGCGGATGCCGGCGGCGGCCAGCCGCTCGGCGCTGGCGGGGCCCACGCCCGGCAGTTCGCCGACCGCCGCGTCGGGCGGCAACGCCGCCACGCCTTCGTTGCCACCGCGTCTTGCCATCGCCTTGAGGCAGGCTAGCCGCGGCGGTCTCGCCAAGGAACGACCGCGCGGGTAGCTTGCTCGCCCCGTGAGCGGCATCAGCGCCAAGCAACTCGCGTTCCTGTCCAAGTACGGCTACGACCCCGCCCTGCAGCAACGCTGGCAGGAAGACGTCGCCGCCAGCAGGCTCGCCAAGGCCAACAACACCGTCGCCGGCGAACTGCTGGCGCCTCCCCCCGGCACGCTGAAGAAGCTGCCCGGCGCCGCGACCAAGGCGGGCAAGGAGCTCGAGCGCCTGGGCAACGAGGCGATCGCCCGCGGCGAGCTCGGCGTCGTGGTGCTCAACGGCGGCATGGCCACGCGCTTTGGCGGCGTGGTCAAGGGCGTCGTGCCGGTGCTCGGCAAGGACCGCAGCTTCCTCGGCCTCGTGCTCGAGGACGTCAAGAAGGCCGAGTCGCGCGCCGGCGGCAAGGTGCCGGTGTTCCTGATGAACAGCTTCGCCACCGACGCGGCGACCAAGCAGCACTTCGTCGAGCACGAGGGCTTCGGCTTCGACCCAGCACGGCTGCATCACTTCACGCAGTTCGTGCAGCTGCGCATGACCAAGAAGGGCGAGCTGTTCCGCCTCGCCGACGGCGAGGCCTCGCCGTACGGCCCCGGCCACGGCGACTTCGCGCCGGCCCTGCGGCACAGCGGCATGCTCCAGCGCTTCCTCGCCGGTGGCGGCAAGTACCTGTTCGTGCGCAACGTCGACAACCTCGGCGCGCGCATCGACCCGGTGATCCTCGGCCACCACATCAAGAGCAAGCAGGACGCCACCGTCGAGCTCGCCCCGAAGTGGCCGGAGGACGTCGGCGGCGCCCCCTACCAGCTGGACGGCAAGGTGCAGCTGGTCGAGCAGCTGCGCTTCCCCGAGGGCTTCGACCCGAGCATCGTCGACGTGTTCAACACCAACACGTTCACCTTCACGGCCGCCGCCCTCGACCGCGACTTCGACCTCGGCTGGTACTACGTCGAGAAGACGGTCGAGGAGAAGAAGGCGGTGCAGATCGAGCACCTGATCGGCGAGCTGACCGTCTGCCTGCCCACCAACTGGCTGCAGGTGCGCCGCAGCGGCCGCCAGAACCGCTTCCTGCCGATCAAGGCCCCGGACGACCTGCAGTCCGCCCGCGAAGAGATCGTCGAGATGTACGACGGCGCCCCCGAAGCCGGCTGAACCCGGCAGGCCCGTGCTGCCGATGAGAAGGGCGGCACGATGGCGACTCCGACGGCACCGGCGAAGGCGACGACGATGCGCGCGCAGTACGGCGCGTGGCCGTACCCACACGTGCCGCTGCTGGCGGCGCTGCCGAGCACGCACCCGTTCGAACTGCACGCCAGCTGGCTGTGGGATCGGGCCGGCAGCGGCCCGGCGCCGGCGAGGCCGCGCGTCTGGATCGCCGGCTGCGGCACCTTCCAACCGTACGCGTTCGCCGTCGCCAACCCGCACGCCGAGATCGTCGCCGGCGACCTGAGCGAGCCGAGCCTCGCCGTCGCGCGCCGCCGCTGCGCCGTGCACGGCGTGCGCAACGTCGCCTTCGCGCCGCTCGACCTCGACGACGCGACGACGTGGCCCGAGGGCCGCTTCGACGTCATCGAGTGCTACGGCGTGCTGATGAACTGCGCCGACCCGTTGGCGACGCTGCGCGGCCTGCGGACGAAGCTGACGCCGGGCGGCGTGCTGCGGCTGATGGTCTACCCGCACTGGTCGCGCCAACGCGTGTTCCAGCTGCAGCGCGTGGCGAAGCTGCTCGGCTTCACCGCCGCCGAACGCTCGCACCCGGCGCGCTTCCGCGCCTTCGTCAAGCGACTGCCGGCGGCGCATCCGCTGCGCTACGCCTTCACGACCTACGCCGACAGCCGCAACGACGCCGGCGTCGTCGACGCGTTCCTGCATGGCGGCGACCGCGGCTTCACCGGCTGGCAGCTCGGCGCGCTGCTGCGCGACGCCGGGATGACGCCGGCGTCCTGGTTCCACCGCCCGTGGGCGCAGCCGGACGCGATGGCCGAGCGGTTGTCGCTGCAGGATCGCAGCCAGAGCGAAGTGCTCGCCTACCTCGACCTGTGGCAGGAGCTGCGCGGCAACTTCGTCGTGCTGGCGCGCGCCGCCGACGCGCCGCCGCGCGTCGTGCAGGAGCCGGCGCCGCACCCGCGATTCTGCGGCGACGACGAGGGCCTGCGCCACCGCATGCGACTGCTGCGCCTGGGCCTCGTCGGCGGCACGCTGCCGTCGCGCACCGGCGACGACGCGGTGAAGCTCGCGGCCGCCGACGTGCGCGCGCTGCGCGCCGG
>JBEITC010000076.1:0-11217 GCA_040375075.1 Planctomycetota bacterium
ACGCCGGCGAGCGCCGCCGCGCCGAGGCCGCGCTGGCGCGCCGCAAGGACGGCTACGTCAACGACGCCGCGATGCTCAAGACCAAGCGCTCGCTGATCGAGCGGCAGGAGCAGGCCGTCGCCGCCGCCCGCGACCGGCTCGACGCCGTCCGGCTCGAGCGCGCCGACCTCGACGGCCAGTTGCAGTCGCTCCGCACGCAGAAGCTGCAACTCGAGGCGCTGGCTGCGGCGAGCCGCCGCTTCGAACTCGACGACAGCGCGCTCGGTCGCGCCAAGGAGGCGCTCGCCGGCGTGAAGAAGCGCCTCGACGTCGCCCAGCGCGTGCTCGAGAACGACCTCACCTTCCACGGTGAGCCGGCGGGCGAGCCCCAGGCGGCGCGGGACGTGGTGAAGGAGATCGACGCGCTGTTCGGCGCCGGCGCCAGCGCCGAGGCCACGGCCGCCGTCGAGGTCGCGGCCGCGGGCGGCGACGCTGGCGGTCGCTGACCACTGGCGCGCGGCGGGCGGGGGGGGCGGTTGGTCGTCGGCGAGTTTGCCGCCGGCGCGGTCGACTCGGGCGGGGGGCGCCGCTACCGTCTTCGCCCCAAAGCGCCATGAACATCCACGAGTACCAGGCCAAGCAGCTGTTGGCCAAGTTCGGCGTGCCCGTGAGCAAGGGCATCGCCTGCACGACCGCCGACGAGGTCGGCAAGGCCTTCACCGACCTCGGCGTGCCGCTCGGCGTCGTCAAGGCGCAGATCCACGCTGGCGGCCGCGGCAAGGCCGGCGGCGTCAAGCTCGTGCGCTCGGCCGACGAGGCCCGCAAGGTCGCCGAGAACCTGCTCGGCAAGGCGCTCGTCACCCACCAGACCGGCCCCGAGGGTCGCGTCGTCAAGACGCTCTACGTCGAGTCGGGCAGCGACATCGACCGCGAGATGTACCTGGCGATCGTGATGGACCGCGGCGCCCAGGCGCCGGTGATCATCGCCGCCAAGGAAGGCGGCGTGGACATCGAGGAACTGGCCGAGCACCGTCCCGAGGCGATCGCGCGCCACCGCGTGCACCCGGTCAAGGGCGTGCAGGGCTTCCAGCTGCGCGCGCTGTGCAAGCACCTCGGCCTCACCGGCGAGCAGGCCAAGGCCGGCGGCAAGCTGATCGCGTCGCTGACGCAGGCGTTCATGGCGCTCGACTGCTCGCTCGCCGAGATCAATCCGCTGATCGTCACCAAGCAGGGCGAGGTCAAGGCGCTCGACGCCAAGATGAGCTTCGACGACAACGCGCTGTTCCGGCACAAGGAGGTGCAGGATCTGCGCGACGTCAACGAGGAGGACCCGAAGGAGGTCGAGGCGAAGAAGTTCGACCTCAACTACATCGCGTTGACGGGCAACATCGCGTGCCTCGTCAATGGCGCCGGCCTCGCCATGGCGACGATGGACGTCATCCAGCTCAAGGGCGGGATGCCGGCCAACTTCCTCGACGTCGGCGGCGGCGCCAACAAGACCCAGGTCACCAACGCGTTCAAGATCCTGCTGTCGGACAAGAACGTGAAGGGCATCCTGGTCAACATCTTCGGCGGCATCATGAAGTGCGACACCATCGCCGAGGGCGTCATCGCCGCGGCCAAGGAGGTCAAGCTGAACATCCCGCTGGTCGTCCGCCTCGAAGGCACCAACGTCGACCTCGGCCGCAAGCTGCTGCAGGAGTCGGGGCTCGACATCCAGGCTGCGTCGTCGCTCGACGACGCGGCGGAGAAGATCGTCAAGGCGATCAAGGCCTGACCGGCGACGCCACGGCACACCACTAGGAGCACACCGATGACTGTTCTCGTCGACGGCAACACCAAGATCCTCTGCCAAGGCTTCACGGGCGAAGCCGGCATGTTCCACAGCAAGAACTCGCTCGCGTACGGCACCAAGCTCGTCGCTGGCGTGACCCCGGGCAAGGGCGGCCAGACGCTCGAAGGCGTGCCGGTGTACGACACCGTGCGCGAGGCCAAGCAGCACAGCGGCGCCACCGTCTCGATGATCTACGTGCCGGCCGCGTTCACGGCCGACGCGATCTGCGAGGCGGTCGACGCCGAGATGGACCTCGTGGTCGTCATCACGGAGGGCATCCCGGTCGCCGACATGGCCTTCGTGAAGGACTTCATGAAGGGCACGAAGACGCGCCTGATCGGCCCGAACTGCCCCGGCATCATCACGCCGGTCACCGACAAGTCCGGCTGCAAGATCGGCATCATGCCGGCCTACATCCATCGTCCGGGCAAGGTCGGCATCGTCTCGCGCAGCGGCACGCTGACGTACGAGGCCGTCTTCCAGGTGACCAACAACGGCATGGGCCAGTCGACCTGCATCGGCATCGGCGGCGACCCGATCAAGGGCCTCGACTTCATCGACTGCCTGCAGCTGTTCCAGGACGACAAGGACACCGAAGGCATCATCATGATCGGTGAGATCGGCGGCACTGCCGAGGAGGAGGCCTGCGAGTTCCTCAAGCAGTACGTCAAGAAGCCGGTCGTCGGCTTCATCGCCGGTGCGACGGCGCCGCCCGGCAAGCGCATGGGCCACGCCGGCGCGATCATCAGCGGCGGCAAGGGCACGGCGAAGGACAAGAAGGCGGCGATGCAGCGCGCGGGCGTGCACGTCTGCGACACGCCGTCGATCCTCGGCGCGACGATGAAGAAGGTCCTCGGCAAGTGACGCCGTGAACCCGGAAGGGCGCACCGACTCGCTGCTCCGCCAGCTCACGCCGCTCGTACTGATCGGCGTGCTGGCGGCGATCGTGTTCGAGCCCTGGCTGCCGGGCGCTGCGTGGCTCAAGGCGCAGCTCGGCGAGCAGTCGATCCTGCGCGCCTGCGTCGCCGTGCTGGCGGCCTACGTGCTGCTGCTGTGGGGCGAGTCGATCCGCCTGCACACGATCCTGACCGGCGTGCTGGCGGCGTTCCGCCAGTTCGACCAGCAGGCGGCCGGCGGCGCGCCCAGGGCACGCAACCCGAAGGCGCGGCTCGAGGCGGCGAAGTTGCTGATCGCTGCGCTCGGCGCCGACGATCCGCACGTGCGCGAGACGAGCCGGCACAACTTGGCCCGCCTCGCCGGCGAGGATCTCGGCCCGTCGCCGGAGCCATGGCGGCGTTGGCTCGCCGCCCAGGAAGCTGGCGACAAGCCGGCGTGAAGCCTGCGCAACGCGCGGGTTCGGTGCGCGCGCCCCTTTGAATCCCCGCGCGCGTGGGCGATGATGGCGACTCGAGAACCGCCCATGATCCTGATGTTGAGCACGTGGGAGATCGTCGCCATCCTGGTGGTGGTGCTGGTCCTGTTCGGCAACCGCATCCCCGGCATGGCGCGTTCGCTCGGCTCGGGCATCACCGAGTTCAAGAAGGGCCTCAAGGACGGCTCGAAGACCGACGGCGGCGACGCCGCGACCAAGAACGACGGGTCGGCGCGGTGACCGACACGCTGCCGTTGCAGGACCTGGTCGGCCTCGTCCGGCCGCAGCTCGAACGGCTCAACCGCGAGCTGCTGCAGGACCTCGCTCCCGGCCATCGCGAGATGCTGCCGCTCGTCGAGCACGTCGGCGGCTTCCGCGGCAAGCAACTGCGCCCGGTGCTGACGTTCCTGTCGGGCATGGCGGCGCAGGGCGCTGCGCACGGCGGCGGCCTCGGGGACGACGTGCTGACGGTCGCCAAGGTCGTCGAACTGCTGCACACCGCGACGCTGGTGCACGACGACGTGCTCGACGGCGCCAACGTCCGCCGCCGCATCCCGACGGTCAACCAGATGGCCGGCGTCGAGGTCGCGGTGCTGCTCGGCGACTACATCTACGCCAAGGCCTTCCACATGGCCGTGCAGCTGCCCGATCCGGCGGCGGCGCGGTGGCTGGCCGAGACCGTGCGCGTGATCTGCCAAGGCGAGATCACCCAGGTCCTGCACCGCTTCGACTTCGCCTGGAACGAGACCAAGTACTTCCAGGTCATCGCCGAGAAGACGGCGAGCCTGTACGCGGCCGCGTGCCGGCTCGGCGCCCACTACGCCGGCGGCAACGAAGGCCGGCAGCGGGCGCTCGAGGAGTACGGGCTCGAACTCGGCATCGCCTTCCAGATCGTCGACGACTGCCTCGATCTCGACGGCGACGAGCGCGTGGTCGGCAAGTCGCTCGGCACCGACCTCGCCAAGGGCAAGATCACCTTGCCGATGCTGTGGCTGCTGCAGCGCGGCGCCGCCGACGCGACGCGGTTGCGCGACGTGCTCGGCAAGAGCGAGGCCGAAGCGCTGCGCCGGTTGCGCGCCGAGTTCCCGCTCGAGCACGCGGTTGCCTACGCGATGGAAGAGGCCGAGCGCCGCATCAAGAAGGCGCAGGCGTCGCTGACGTCGTTGCCGCCGGGGCCCGCGCGCGATGCGCTGCACCAGCTCGCCGGCTTCGTGCTGACCCGCCGGCTGTGACCGCGGGGGCGCGGTGGCGCGCCGCGATGGCACGACCGCTTGCGCGCGTCGCGAACGCGACCCCTGGTGGTCGTGCCGCCGCGTCCTAACCGGTATCCTGCACGGCCCGCCCCGCAGTCCCGGTCGATGCCCATCCGCTTCCACGCCCTCGCCACGTTCGCCGTCCTCGCTGCCTGCAGCCCGCCGCCGACCGCCGACTTCGGTCCGCCGCAGCAACTGCGCAAGGAGCAGCGGCCCACCGTCTGGGACGCCTCGACGAAGGACCGACTGCTGTTGCCGGACATGGCGCCGGCGAGCGGCGGCGCCAAGGTCTGGGTCGGCGACGCGCCGGCCGGCTGGGAAACGCGGCCGTCGCGCCAGTTCCGCGACGCGGTCTGGGCCATCCCGACGGTTCCTGACGCCGAGGTCTATCTCACGGTCGGCGTCGGCGGCGGCGTCGCGGGCAACCTGACGCGCTGGTACACGCAGCAGTTCGGCATCGCCGAGGTCCCGGCGATCGAGGCGCTGCAGGTGGTGGAGATGGCCGGCAAGCCGGCGCGCCTCGCGGAGATGAAGGGCACGTTCGGCGGCAAGCCCGACTGGGCGGCGCTGATCGCCTTCTATGCCGAGGGCGACAGCGTCACGTCGTTCAAGTTCACCGGCCCTGCGGCCGTCGTCGACGGCAACCGCGACAAGTTCCTCGCGCTGGCGAAGTCGCTGCGCGCGGCGAGCGCCAGCCCCGACCCCAAGGCGCCGCCGATCCAACCCGGCCAGCCGATGCCGAGCACGCACCCCGACGTCGGCCAGGCGCCCGGCGCGACGGCGCCCGCCGCTGCGGCGACCGGGCCGATCGCTGCCACCGTGCCCGACGGCTGGCGGCCGAAGGCCGGCAGCAGCAAGTGGCACCATCACGAGTTCGGCGCCGGCGGCGAGGTCTACGTCAGCCAGCTCGGCGGCGGCTTGAAGGACACGCTCGACATCTGGCGCGGCGAGATGGGGCAGGCGCCGATGGCCGCCGACGGCATGGCACAGCTGCCGCGGACCGCGTTCCTCGGCGACGGCGCCGTGCTGCTCGACCTCGCCGGCGACTACCGCAGCTTCTCGGGCAAGCAGATCCCCGGCGCCCGCATGCTCGTCGCTGCGCGCGAAGACGCCGGCTCGATCACCTTCGTCAAGCTGGTGGGGCCGGCGGCCGACGTCGCCGCCGCCGCCGAGCCGTTCGCCGCGTTCTGCCGCTCGGCGAGGAAGGCGCAATGACCGCCGTCGCCCAGTCCCCGGCTGCGCGCGTCGTCGCGTTCCTCGGCTCGATGAAGCTGTCGGTGTGGCTGCTGTTGCTGCTCGCCGCGCTGACCTGGCTCGGCACGCTCGCGCAGGTCGAGCGCAGCACCTACGACGTGCAGCGCGAGTACTTCGAGTCGTGGTTCGTCGTCGCCGAGCTGCCGCTGTCCTTCTGGGGCAAGGCGCTCGTCGAGCGGGCCGACGGCACGCCGTGGCCGCTGCGCATCCCGCTGCCCGGCGCGTATCCGGTGATGGCGCTGTTCTGCGTCAACCTGATCGTCGGCGGCCTCCTGCGCATGAAGTGGAGCTGGCGCAACAGCGGCATCCTGGTGACGCACCTCGGCATCGTGCTGCTGCTCGTCGCCGGCGCCGTCAAGCTGCACGCGTCGTACGCCGGCATGCTCGCCGTCTACGAGAACCCTGCCGCCGAGGGCCAGCGTCTCGCGGGCCGTCAGTACGAGTCGTCGACGTTCACCAGCTTCCACGACCACGAGCTCGCGCTGCTCGTCGATCGCGGCGACGCCATCGAGGAGCGCGTCGTGCCCGAGCGGGCGCTGTGGGCGGCGCGCGGCGACGGCGCCGTGACGCTGCGCGCCGAAGGCCTGCCGTTCACCGTCGAGGTCCGGCACTTCGTCGACCATGCGTCGGTCGTGCCCAAGGGCCCGATGGTGCAGACGCGCATGCCGGTGGTGGACGGCGCGTTCGTGCGCGCCGAGAAGTGGCCGGTCGGCGTGCAGCCCAAGAGCGAGGCCGAGATCCCGGCCTGCTACGTGACCGTGCGCAGCGACGCCGGCGACCGCTTCGAGGCGATCCTCTCGGGCGACCCTCGCGTGCCGAAGGATCGCAGCCGCTATCCGTTCGCGTTCACGGTGCGCGGCCAGCGCTACGGCCTCGACCTGCGCCACGTCGTGCACGACCTGCCGTTCGCGGTGCGGCTCGACAAGTTCCAGAAGCTCGACCACCCGGGCACCATGTCGCCGCGCGACTTCCGCAGCTTCGTGACCGTCGTCGACGGCGCCGGCAGCCAGGAAGCGCAGATCTTCATGAACAACCCGCTGCGCCGCGACGGCTACGTCGTCTACCAGACCAACTGGGGGCCGCAGCCCGCGGGCGGGCCGCCGTGGTACTCGGTGTTCGAGGTGTCGTGGAACCCGTCCGACATCTGGCCCGCGATCGCGTGCATCGTCATCTGGATCGGCCTCTTCCTGCACTTCGGCAAGAAGCTGCTCGGCTTCCTCGACTCCTCGGCGCGCGCGTCGCTGAACCAATGAGCCCGTCCGTCATGCAACGACTCCTGGCGAACGTCGTCCTGCTCGTCCTGGCGCTGCTCGCGTCGTGCGGCCGGCAGCCGCCGCGCCTGCAGGGCGACCTCGAGCGCACCGAGCCCTGGCCCGCCGACTTCGTCGAGCGCTTCGGCGCGCTGCCGTTGCAGCACGAGGGCCGCGTGATGCCGTTCTCGACGCTGGCGGCGACGACGCTCTACGCGGTGCACGGCCGCCGCGACGTGCAGTTCGACGCCGTGCCGACGGCGGCCGCCGGCGAGATCCCGGCGCCGCGCACCTTCAAGCTGTCGCCGACCGAGTGGCTGCTCGACGTCTGGTGCTTCCCTGGCCAGGCCGAGCGCTACCCGCTGTTCCGCATCGAGAACGTCAGCGTGCTCGAGACGCTGGGCTTCCAGCACGACGGCCAGACGCAGGGCTTCGAGTACCTGCCGTACGGCCAGCTGGTCGCGCAGGGCCAGAAGCTGCAGGACCTCGCGCAGGCGGCCGAGAAGAAGCCGCAGGCGCAGCGCAGCGCCGTCGACGAACAGGTGCTGCAGCTGTTCCGTCAACTGCTCGTGTACCACCGGCTGCACCAGCAGCACGCCGCGCTGCAGAGCGAGATGAAGCTCGATGGCGACTCGCTGCGCGCCGTGTTCGACGGCGCGTCGACGCTGCGCATCGCGGGGCTGATGCAGAAGGCCGAGGCCTTCCGCGCCTACGTGAAGGACGCCGGCGAGAAGTTCGAGGACCCCAAGTACGGCAATCTCGCCGACCTGCTGCTGTTCCTCAGCGACGCGGCGACCGCGCGCTCGGGCCCGTCGTTGCTGCCGCCGCTGCGGCCGCGCGAGCAGGAGGACACGTGGCACACCGTGCCCGAGGCGATCGACCGCGCCATGCGCGGCGCCGCCGACCCGCAGCACGCGGCGATGGCCGGGCGCCTGCAGGACGGCCTGCTGGCCAAGGACATGAAGGAGCGCGTCGGCTCGCTCGACGCCTACCTGCGCGCGGTCGCGGCCGCCGCGGCGGCGCGCGGCGAAGGCGAGACCGTCGCGCTCGAGTCGTACTACTACCGGGCCAACTGGCACTTCCACGCGATGATGACGTTCGTCGCGGGCTTCCTGGTCGCCGTCGCCGCCTGCGTGCTGCCGCGCAGCGGCATGCTGTGGTGGGCGTCGATGGCGGCGAGCTGGCTCGCCGTCGGCCTGCTGGTCGCCGACGTCTGGATCCGCTGCGTGATCACCGGCCATCCGCCGATCACGCGGCTCTACGACACCTTCCTGTTCATCGGCGGCGTCGGCGCGCTGACGCTGCTGATCGCCGAGTGGATCCTGCGGCGGCGCGTCGCCTTGACGCTGGCGCCGTTCTGCGGCGCGCTGTTCATCTTCTTCGCGCGGCTGTTCGAGGTCGCCGACGGCCAGGACACGATGAAGCCGCTGCAGGCGGTGCTGCTCAGCAACTTCTGGCTCGGCGTGCACGTGCCGACGATGAACATCGGCTACGCCGCCGGCGTCGCCGCCGCGCTCGTCGCGATGGCGTGGATCGCCGTGCGCGTGTTGCGCATCGACCACCCCGACTCGTCGCTGGCCAAGTCGCTGTACCGGATGGCCTACGGCGTCACCTGCTTCAGCCTCGCGACGTCCGTCGTCGGCACCATCCTCGGCGGCGTCTGGGCCAACGACTCGTGGGGCCGCTTCTGGGGCTGGGATCCCAAGGAGAACGGCGCGCTGCTGATCTGCCTCGCGCAGATCGCGCTGTTGCACGCGCGCATGAGCGGCATGGTGCGCGACGGCGGCTTCGCGCTGTGGACCGTAGCCACCGGCGGCATCGTCGTCTTCAGCTGGTTCCACACCAACCTGCTCGGCGTCGGCCTGCACGCCTACGGCTTCTCCAGCGAGCTGCTGACCGGCGTGTGGGTGAGCTACAGCGTGCTCGGCCTGTTCTTCGTCGCCGGATACACCGACCTGATGCTGCGGCCGAAGCCGGCGCCGGTCGACAAGGTGCCGGCCGCCGACGCGCTGGTCGCCGGCCGCTAGATCGTCGCGCCGGCGGCGCGCAGCGTGTTGCGCAGCAGCATCGCCACGGTGACCGGGCCGACGCCGCCCGGCACCGGCGTGATCCAGCCGGCGACCGCGCTCGCCGACGCGAAGTCGACGTCGCCGACGATCTTGCCGTCCGGCCCCTGGTTGATGCCGACGTCGATGACGCAGGCGCCCGGCTTGACCATGTCGCCGTGCACGAGGCCGGCCTTGCCGACGGCGACGACCAGCAGGTCGGCGCGGCGGGTGTGGTCGACGAGGCGGCGGGTGCCGATGTGGCACACGGTCACCGTCGACAGGCGGTGCAGCAGCAGCACGGCGATCGGCTTGCCGACGATCTCGCTGTGGCCGACGACGACGGTCTCGGCGCCGCGCAGGTCCATGCCGGTGGCCAGGGCCAGTTCCTGCGCCGCGGCGGCGGTGCACGGCGGCATCACCGGTTCGCGGTAGAGGATCGCGCCCATGTTCGCCGGGTGCATGCCCTCGACGTCCTTGTGCGGGTCGATCGCCGACTGCACGACGCGCGGATCGATGCCCGGTGGCAGCGGTCGCTGCACGATCACGCCGGCGACCTCGGGGTGGGCGTTGAGGTCACGGATCGTCGCCAGCAACTGCGTCTCGGTCGACTGCAGCGGCAGGTTGCGCGCCTCCATGTCGATGCCGACCTCGGCGGCGGCGCGCTGCTGGTTGCGCACGTAGACCGCGGCGGCGGGGTTCTGGCCGACCTCGACGGAGACGAGGCGGATCGGGCGCGGGCCGAGCGCGTCGCGCGCGGCGCGCAGTTTCTCGCGCATCTGCTGGGCGATCCGTCTGCCGTCGAGTATTTGGGCGGGCACCGGCGGGCTCCGAGGGTTGGTGGCGCGCCGGACGATAGCGAAGCCGCCGCCGCGGCGCATGGCCCATGAGCTACCCGGGACGATTCCGCCTGCCGCTGCCGCCTGCGACGCGGACGCTGTTCCTCGCCAACCTCGCGGTCTTCTTCGCCAACGCGCTGTTGCTCGGCTGCCTCAGCGACCCGCCGAAGGGCGCCTGGTTCGCGTTCTCGTGGCCGGCGCTGTGGGAGGGCTACGGCCTCGGCCTGCTGCGCGTCGTGACGTACCAGTTCACGCACAGCTTCGCGGACGTCATGCACCTGCTGACGAACATGCTGGCGCTGTGGGTGTTCGGCCCCATGGCCGAGTCGCGGCTCGGGCCGCGCGGCACGCTGCGGCTCTACCTCGTCGGCGGCACGGTCGGCGCGCTCGGGCATCTCGGCATGGCGGCGTTGCAGGGCTCCGCGGGCGTGTCGCTCGTCGGCGCCAGCGGCGCCTGCTACGCCCTGATGCTGTACGCGGCGTGCGTCGCGCCGCACGCGACGATCGTCTTCATGATCGTGCAGATGCCGCTCTGGGCGCTCGCGGCGCTGCTGGTCGGCATCGGCGTGTACTCGACGTTCGTCGAACTCGCAGCCGGCTATGGTGGCGGCGTCTCGCACAGCGCGCACCTCGGCGGTGCGGCGCTGGGCTTCGCGGCGTACCGCCTGGGCTGGTTCGTCGACTGGCAGGGCATCGCCGGCGAGGATCGGCCGTGGCCATGGCAGCGGTGGCTGCAGGCGTGGCGGGCCCGTCGCGCCGCCCGGTCGCAGCAGTCTGCCGACGCGGAGGAACTGCAGTTGGACGCCATCCTGGCGAAGGTCAAGGCGCAGGGCCTGACGTCGCTCTCGCCGGCGGAGCGACGATTCCTCGAGCAGCAGAGCGCGCGCAAGGCCAACCGCGGCTCGTGACCGGCTCGGCGCGGCGGTAGGATCGCGGCGACCCCAAGCGCCACGCCGAGGACCGCAAAGGCCGTCCCCACGGAGATGAACGCCCTCTTGGGCGCGCGCAAGTAGCGTGATGCAATGCCCAGCGAGAAACCCATGTTCGCGGGCTCTCCTAGCAGAAGGGCTCCTGGACCACCAAGGTTCCCATCGGCAGATGGGCTGCTCGCCTCCTTCTCGCAGACGGTTCAGCCTGCTAAGCTCTGCACCTCAGAAGCGCCTAACCTAAGGTCCACGACGAGAGGGGCCCCGGGCAGGGGCGTGCAAGCGGCGGATGAAGCAAACAGACGAAGAGTCGAACGTTCTCGTGCCAGAGCCTACCAGCGCTGGTTCTGTGGAGAGCCTCGCCTTCGCGCCACAGCCGGAAACGACGTCCCCGAGCCGGGACGCCAATCCTGCGGCTTCTCTGGCCTTCTCAACCCCTACTCCCTCGCGACCCTCTCCTTCTTC
>JBEITC010000061.1:0-12742 GCA_040375075.1 Planctomycetota bacterium
GCACGGCGGCGAACGGGGCGGCGCGAGCGCGCCGCGGCGCGTCGGCCGGGAGCGACGGCAGCGCGATGGCGACCTTGTCGAAGCGCGGCCACGCCTCGGCCGAAAGGCCGCATGCGTGCGCGCGCTGCGCGAGCTGCAGTTGCGCGAACGGCGCGTCGCCGGCGGCGCGGGCCGCGTCGGCTAGCGCGCGGCGCAGGTCGTCGTCGGTGCGGTGCTCGCGGACGTCGGCGAGCGCCACGGTCACCGGCCCTTGCCGCGTCGCCACCGTCAGGCCGTCGGCGGTCTTCGTCACCGACCCGACGAGCACGCGGCCATCGAGCAGGCGCACCTCGTCGGCGGAAGCGACGGCCGTCAGCAGCAGTGCGGCGGCGGCGGCGACGAGGGGGCGAGCGGTGGTGGTCATCGCGACGTCGCACACGATAGCGCGGCCGCCGGGGCGCGTAACGGCCGCGCGGCCGATCGCGGATTCGCGCCGCGGTCGTTCGCTGCGCGCGTCCCGCCGCTAGCATCGCGCGACCTCCCGTCATGACGACCGCACCAACGACGGCTGCCCTGCTGTTCGCGTTCCTGCTCGCGCCGCTGGCGGCGCAGGACAAGCCAGCGCCGCCGCCGGCGGCGAGCGCGAAGGCCAAGGCGGATGCCCAGCGCGTCGACGACCTGATCGCGGCGATGCGCGCCGCGGAGTCCAAGCTGACGTCGGTGTCGCTGCGCATGGCGACCGAGGGCCGGCTGCCCGGCGGGCTCGCCGTGTCGGTGCGCGGCGAACTGCGCGCCCGCTTCGGCGAGGGCCGCGCGACGTACGCGCGCTTTGCCTACGAGACCGGCGATGGTCTGCGCGGCAGCGCCGAGTCGGCGCAGACGGCCGCCGGCATCACGCTGCGCGAGGACGATCCGGCCTTCGGTGAAGTCTTCGTCGCCATCGAGCCCGCGATCGTCGCCGACCTCGAGTGGGCCGGTCGCGTGCTGCAGCGCGACGACCTGCCGGGCATGCCCGACAAGGCGGCGTCGTCGCCCGAGCGCCGCGCCGAGAGCCCGCTCGGCAGCGGCCTGCTGACGGCGCTGCGCCGGCAGTTCGACCTCGCGGTCGAGGCGCGCGACACGCGCGATGGCGAGAAGGGCACGTGGCTCGCCGGTCCGCGGCGCGCCAGCCTCGGCGCCGACGACCCGGACCTGCCGGTCGCCGACCGCGTCGAGGTGTTCGTGCGCGCCGCCGATCTCGCGCTCGTCTCGATGCGCCAGCTGCTCGGCGAGCAGGCCGTGCAGGCGGTGACGGTCGAGGCGCTGCAGCGCGACCCGGAGCTCGGCGGCGACGCGTTCGTCGTCGCCGCGCCGGTGGCGGGCGGCAAGCCGAAGCCGGTGCAGCAGTTCGCGCCGCTGTGGGAGTCGATCCAGCAAGCGTGCCTCGACGCCGAGGCCAAGGCCGAGAAGGTCGCCGCGGCGCGCAACAAGGACGTGCCCGAGGGCCAGCAGACGCCGGCCGAAGTGCGGCCGAGCAAGCGCTAGGACGTTGCGTCGCCCCGGCGCCGCCGCGCGTCACCAGACCTGCGCGATCTCGTCGCGGACGGACTCCGGCGATGCCCCGGTCTGCCGCGCGAGGATGGCGACGAGGTCCGATCCGGTCCCGGGCGGCGGCGTCGCGGGGCCCGGCGCGGGATCGACGGGGGGCGCTGGTGGCTGCGCGCGGCGGAGCAGGATCCGCACGCCTTGGCCGAGCAACTCGCGCGGGGAGACACGGTGGACCGGGATGATGCGCTGACTGGTCATGGGTCGCCTTGGTGCGCGCGCCGGACGGCGTCGTGCCGATCGTTGCGCGCTGCGCCCGATGGCGGTCGGGAGCGCCGGTGTTGCTAGCGCGATGACACAGCCATGCGGCGCGCGCAGCGTGTCATCGCAGCCAGCGCTGGCTCGCGCCCGCCAGGAGGGAGCGGCGGACCGGCATCGCGCGGTCGTCGCCGGCGCTGCTCAGCCGAGGTCTTCCTCGGCCGGCGGCGCCTCGAGCAGTTCGAGGCCCTTGTAGCGCGACTTCGCGTAGTCGATCTCGAAGTCGGAGTGGAACAGCGCGACGAAGCGGCCGGCCTCGTCCTTGACCACCATCGGCAGGATCTCGAGCACCTCGTCGGTGACGTTGGCGATCCAGCGCGCGCGCGTCCACTGCTTGCGGTCGAGCCGCAGGTCGACGCCGTACTCGTTCTCCAGGCGCCACTGGAAGACCTCGAGCTGCAGTTCGCCGATGGCGCCGAGGATCGGCTCGCGCGCGCCGAAGCGCGGCCAGAAGACCTGCACGACGCCTTCCTCGCCGAGCTGCTCGAGGCCCTTGCCGAAGCCCTTGGCCATCGACGGCTCGCGCGGCGCGACCTGGGCGAAGATCTCCGGCGCGAAGCGCGGGAAGTTGCGCACCTCGAAGTTGGGGCCCGAGCTGAGCACGTCGCCGACGCGGAACATGCCCGGGTTGATGAGCCCGATGACGTCGCCGGGGAACGCATCCTCGATGGAGATGCGTTCCTGGCCGAAGAACCGGTGCGGGTGGGACAGGCGCACCTCGCGCTGCAGGCGCAGGTGCTTGGCCGACATGCCGCGGACGAAGTGCCCCGACGTCACGCGCAGGAACGCGATGCGGTCGCGGTGCATCTTGTCCATGTTCGCCGCGACCTTGTAGACGAAGCCCGAGAAGTACGGCGAGTCGGGCGGCACCGTGCCCTCCAGCGTCGGCAGCGGCCCGGGCGGCGGCGCGATCTCGAGGAAGCGCTGCAGGATGTTCTCGACGCCGAAGTTGACGAGCGCGCTGCAGAAGAACATCGGCGAGATCTTCTGCTGCAGGAACGCTTCCATCGTGAACGGCTGCACGCAGGTCTCGACCATCGCGAGGTCCTCGAGCAGCTGCGCGTGCGCCTTCGGCCCGAGCGCCTGGGCGAGCGCGGGGTCGTCCGGGCCGGTCGTCTGCACCAGCGCCTTGGTGGCGTTGTGGGCCGTGCGCTCGAACAGGAAGACCTCCTTGTCGCGCAGCGAGTAGACGCCGCGGAAGTTGTCGCCGCTGCCGATCGGCCACGTCGCCGGCACGATGGTGATGCCGAGCACCTTCTCGACCTCGTCCATCAGGTCGAGCGGCGCGCGCGCGGGCCGGTCCATCTTGTTGACGACGGTGACGATCGGGATGCCGCGGTCGCGGCAGACCTTGAACAGCTTGATCGTCTGCGGCTCGACGCCCTTGGCGCCGTCGATCAGCATCAGCGCGGCGTCGGCGGCGACCAGCGTGCGGAAGGTGTCCTCGCTGAAGTCCTGGTGGCCCGGCGTGTCGAGCAGGTTGATGCAGTGGCCCTGGTACTCGAACTGCAGCGCCGAGCTGGTGATCGAGATGCCGCGCTTCTTCTCCAGCTCCATCCAGTCGGACGTCGCGTGCGCGCCGCCCCGGCGCGCCTTGACCGAGCCGGCCTCGCGGATGGCGCCGCCGTAGAGCAGCAGCTTCTCGGTCAGCGTCGTCTTGCCGGCGTCGGGGTGCGAGATGATCGCGAACGTGCGGCGGCGCTGGATCTCGTGCGCGAGGTCGGCCATTTCGGGGCGAACAGCCTACGGCGGCGGACGGCGAAAGCGAAGGGCGGCGGCGGCGCGCAGGCGCGGCGGGCCGAGGTCACTCCGGCAGGTCGCTCGGCCGCTGCGCGTACCCCCACAGTTCGCGGTACTTCGGCTGCACGTACGGGTGCAGTTGGTCGGCGAAGTGCTCGCCGAGCGCGTTCGCTTGGATCAGGCGGATGACGTCGTCGAAGTCGCGCGGGCGATCGGGCGCGGACAGCCCTGCAGCCAGCTTGAGTTCGATCAGGCGCGCCAGGGACACGTACTTGCGGCCGTGGATCTCGATCGCGACGCGCGCTGGGTCGGGGAACGCGACGCCGCGGTCCGTGCCATCGCCCGGAATGCCGCCGGTCAGCAGGAAGTCGATCGGCACGCGCGTGGCGGCGTCGCGCACGCCGCGGCTGCCGGGGAACTTCTCGACGAAGCCGAGCCCGAGCGACGCTGCCTTGAATCGTTCGAGGCCCTCGGGCGTCAGCAGGACGTCGACGTCCGTGGTCGCCCGCTGCAGCCCATGCGCGTTGACCGCCATCGCGCCGCACACCGCGTACGGGATGCGCAGCTCCTCCAACCGCTCCGTCACCCGTGCCAGCGCCTGATGCACGTCCGAGGTGCCCATGAAGAACCTGCCCATCTGTTCGAAGCGGGCGGCGAACTCGGGATCCGACGTGGACACCGCCGCATCGTCGCGCGCTTCCCCAGGGTGCGCAACCAGGGGCAGGCAGGGCGGGGTCTGGCTGCCGGCGTGGCCGTGCGCAGAGGCGATCGCGCCAGCCGGTCGCCGGCCCGCGCCCAGCTCCTTCAGCGCCGGCCGGCGTTCGCTGGCGCGCGCTGCGCGTGGAGGCGTTCGGCGACCGGTCGCACGTGGCGCGTCCACACCGCGTACCCGTCGGCGTTCAGGTGCAGGCCGTCGCGCTGGAAGAAGCGTGGATCGGGCGCGCCGTCCGGCGTCGCGAGGTCCGGCGTCGGATCGACGAACGCGAGCCGCGGATCGGCGGCGCACTCGGCGCGCACCAGCTCGTTGGCCGCGCGCACGAGCGCGACGTGCTCGGCCCGCGCCGGCGTCGGCGTGATGGCGATCCACGCGATCGGCAGCTCCGGGTCGTCGCGGCGCACGCGCTGCACGAACAGGCGGAACAGGTCGCGCACCTGTGCGGCGGACTTCTGCCGTTCGCCGGCGAGGTCGTTGGTGCCGCTGAACAGGACGACCGCCGACGGTCGGTGGCGCGTGACCAGCGCGTCGGACCAGTAGCAGGCGTCGAACAGCCGCGAGCCGCCGAAGCCGCGTTGCACGACCGGCAGGCCGGCCATGTCCGCGGCGAGGGAACGCCAGCCGCGGATGCTCGAACTGCCGACGAACACCACGCCGCCCGGCGTCGGCGGCGCGTCGCGATCCTGGTCGACGAACTGCTTCACCTCGGCAGCCCAGCGCTGCGGATCTTCGCCGGCGGGGATCGTCGGCGGCAGGCGCAAGGCCCACTGCCGCTGCTGCGCCGGCGCGGTCGCGCGCGCGAGTTCGGCGAGCCAGCGGTCGCGGTCGGCGTGGCCCGGCAGCGCGTCGACGAGATGCGCCAGCATCGCGTCGCGGTGGTGGTCGGCGCGCAGGCGCGCCGCGTCGTCGGTCGCGGTGGGCGGGGGCGTTGCGACCGCGGCGAGGAAGGTCGTCGTGCGGTCCGCCCTCGCCGCGCGGGCGGCGTCCGCCGACGGCGTGCGTGCGCGGAACTCGTCCGTCACCTCGTCGACGGCGCGCTCGACGACCTCGGGCACGAACCACGGCAGCTTCAGCCGCACGACGCCCGCTGGGTCGACGACGATCGCCCAGTTCGGCAAGGCGCCGAACGCGAAGCGGCTGGCGTCGTCGAGGCCGTCGATCCACACGTCGACGTCGAGGCCGTTGTCGGCGAGCGTGCGCCGCGCGAGGCGCTCGCGCTCCGCGATCGTCCGCGGCTGCTCGACGTCGGCGAACGCGAGCTGGCCGGCGTGCGGCTCGCGCTGGTGGACGACGACGACGTGGACGTCGTCAGGCGACGACGCGCGCTGGCTGGCGACGAGTTGCCGCAGACCTGCGGCGTTGCGACGGAACGGCGGTCAAGTGAACGCGCCGGCGACCAGCACGAGCGTGCGGCCGCGTTCGAGCGCGATGCTGCGCGGCCGGCCGTCGACGTCCCACAGGCACAGGTCGGGTGCTGGCGCGCCGACGACGGGCGCGGTTTGGGCGAAGTCCTGGTCGCGGTACTGGTCGATCCACCGCTTCTCCATCTGCGCGCCGGCGGCGGCGAGCAGCGCGAGCGGCGCGAGCAGGAACGGC
Source organism: Planctomycetota bacterium (assembly GCA_040375075.1). Classification (GTDB taxonomy): domain Bacteria; phylum Planctomycetota; class UBA1135; order UBA1135; family UBA2386; genus UBA2386. The sequence continues at coordinate 5,873 of JBEITC010000061.1, forward strand.
ATTGCGTTCGTCAGGCGACGGATCGGTTCCATGGTCGTCGGGTGTCCTCGGTCGTCAGCGGTCGATCGGGCCGGCGGGCATCGCTTCGCGCAGCACGCGGAAGCCGACGTCGTCGGCCCGCACGTCGGCGCGCAAGCGCATGCGCATGGCGTTGCGCACGAAGATACCGTCGAGCACGAACGAACCGCCGCGGAGCGCCCGGAATGCCGCGTCGTCGTCGCCAACCGCAGCGTCGGGGCCGCGCGACCGCCGCGGGAACGCGTCGCGCGTCCACTCGAAGGCATTGCCCGTCATGTCGGCGAGGCCGAAGCCGTTGGGTGCGAACGAGCCGACGGCGCGGAGCCGCCCGCTCTCCTGGTTGGCCGCCGCCGTCGTGCACACGTCGCCGTACGCGTAGACCCGCGAGCCGGGCCCGCGCGCCGCCTTCTCCCACTCGGTCTCGCCCGGCAGCCGGTGCGTGCGCCCGGTCGCGGTCGTCAGCCAGTCGCAGTACGCGACCGCGCCGTGCCAACTGACGGTGACCACCGGCAGGTCCGGCGCGTCGGTGACGTAGGCGCCGTTCGCCGCATCCCAGCGCACGCGGCGCTGCGGGCCATCGAGGTCGAGCCAGCCGCGATCGACGCGATCGCTGCCGATCGCATTGAGGAACGCAACGTATTGCGCGTTCGTCGTCTCGTGGGTGGCCAGCCAGTATCCGCCGGTCGTCGGCGTCGCCAGCGGCCGCTCGTCGTCCTGGCCGACGCCGAACTCGTCGCCGCGCAGGCCCGGACCGGCGGGGATCCAGCGCCAGCCGGCTTCGTCGGCCGGCCACGGTTCGACGACCAGCGTGGACGTCGTCGGCGGCGCGAAGCCCGCTTCGCGCGCCGGCAGCGGCAGCGGCACGCGCCGTTCGCCGTCGCCGAGTTGCAGCGCGTAGCGGCCGGGCGGCAGCGCGAGCGTCGCGTTCGCCGCCGCGCCGAGCCGGACCGGTCGTTCCCAGCCGTCGCGGACCGCGGTCCACAGCGTCAGTGGCTCGCCGCTGCGGTTGTCGACGCGCACCGTGCGCAGTTCGCCGTCGGCCGCCAGCGGTCCGGAGCATGCGCCGAACCAACCCACAGCGGACAGCGCCGCGGCGAGCTGCAGCAGGCAGCGCGCGTCCATGCCGCGACCCGCAGGGCGCATGGCGCGCGCGCCAGTCGTCCGCGCGCCCTCGGCGTCCGTGCGCCAAGCCGTGTCTTCTGCGCAGCGCGGCCGCGATCGCGGCCACCAAGGCAGGCTGCAGGCCGGCAGGATGGTTGCTACCCAGGCCCTCAGACCTTGTCCGGGTCCTGGCCGCGCAGCACCGAGTTGCCGTCGAAGGTCTCGCGCAGGTTGGCGCGCGCGGGCTGCTGCAGCATCGCCTCGGTCAGGCGGCCGCTCTGCGCGAAGAACGCGATCGGGTTCTTCCACACCAGCTGCTCGATGCGCGCGCGCGTGAAGCCGGCCTGCTCGAGCTTGACCGCCGTGCGCGGCACCATCATCGGGTCGCTGACGCCCCAGTCGGCGGCGCTGTTGACGATCATGCGCTCGACGCCGTGCTCGGACGCGATCGCGACCATGCGCGCCGGATCCATCTTGGTGTTGGGATAGATCGAGAAGCCCGACCAGCAGCCGAGGTCGCGCGTCATCTTGATCGTCTCCTCGTTGCCGTGGTCGAGCAGCACGCGTTCCATCGGCAGGCCGCTCTCCTTGACGATCGCGATGCAGCGCTCGAAGCCGCGCTTCTTGTCGCGGTGCGGCGTGTGGATCAGCGCCGGCAGGCCGTGCTTCTTCGCCAGCTCGAGCTGCGCGGCGAGGATGCGCTCCTCGGTCGCGGTCTGGTCGTCGAGTCCGATCTCGCCGACGCCGAGCACGCCGTCCTTCTCCAGGTAGCGCGGCAGCAGCGCCAGCACGTCCGTGTTGACGCGGTCGTCGTTGGCCTCGCGCGGGTTGAGGCCCATGGTGCAGAAGTGGTGGATGCCGAACTGCTGCGCGCGGAAGCGCTCCCAGCCGACCAGCGTGTCGAAGTAGTCGACGAACGTGGCGACGTGCGTGCGCGGCTGGCCGAGCCAGAACGCCGGCTCCAGCACGGCGCGGACGCCGGCGAGCGCCATGCGCTCGTAGTCGTCCGTGATCCGGCTGTACATGTGGATGTGCGGTTCGAAGATCAGCATCGGCGTGGTGGGCGGGGCGAGAGGTGTTCGGAATCGGCGGAGACGGGGGCGCGGCGGATCAGCCGCCGGCGAGGCGCCGCAGCAGCGCCACGACGTCGGCGCGCGGTTCGCGGTCGAGCCGCTCGGCGGCGAACCGCGCGAGGTCCTTGCGACCGAGCGCCAGCAGGCCTTCGGCGGCGGCGAGGCGCACGCCGTCGTCGCCGTGCTCGAGGCCGCCGATCAGGCGGGCGATGGCGCCGGGGCACGGCGCGCGGCCGAGCAGGCGGTTGGTGTCGCGCCAGACGGAGCGGCCGGCGGCTTCGCGCTCGGTGGCGAGGTCGCGCAGCATGCGCGAGAGCTCGGCGTTGGCGGTCGTCTCGGCGCCGAACACGCGCGCGAGCGGCAGGTCGAGGAAGGCGAGCTTGAGCAGCAGGCGGTTGGCCGCCGTCTGGTCGAAGCCCGGCTGGCCGAGCGTGCGCACGAACAGGTCGCCGTCGCAGACCGCGGCTTCGAGGTGCAGCACGACGTTGGTGCGCTGCACTTCGCCGAACAGCCGCACCGTCGCCGATCCGACCGGCAGGAAGTGCAGGCTGCGCAGCGCCATCGCGCGCTCGTCGATGTCGCCGTGCGCGTACAGGCCGGTGACCTCGTCGTCGGTCGCGGCGAGCGAGCCGAGCAGCCAGGCCGCGGCGACGTCGCAGCGGCGGAAGGCGTCGAGGTCGACGAGCGCGCCGCCGAGCGTGCGACGGCCGCCGCGCACGGGCTCGCGGCCAAGGCGCCGCGGCAGGCCGGGGAAGACCACCGGCAGGCGGGCGCGGTCGGCGCGGATCTCGGCGAGCAGCGCGTCGGCGGTCGCGGCGGCGTCGCCGAGCAGGGTGCGCAGTTCGGGCAGGGCCATGGGGGCGGGGAGGATAGCGGCGGCCGATGCCGCCGTCATGGCGTCGTCGCGCGCGGCGCGCCGGCGCGCTAGCGTGCGACCATGGACTTCCCCGCCTGGGACCCGGTGCTGTTCGACATCCCGGGGCTGCCGATCGACATCCGTTGGTACGGCCTGATGTACGTCGTCGGCTTCGTCGCCGCGCAGTGGCTGCTGGTCCGCCTCGCCCGCACCGGCTTCTTCCCGGTGAAGCCCGAGATCGCCCCCGACCTCATCTTCTACTGCGTCTTCGGCGTCATGCTCGGCGGCCGCGCCGGGTACGCGATGTTCTACGACCAGTCGCTGCTCGACCCGCGCGAGTTCGTGCAGGTGTGGAAGGGCGGGCTGGCGTTCCACGGCGGGTTGATGGGCGTCGCCGTCGCGATCGCCCTGTTCTGCCGCAAGCACAAGCTCGGCTGGCTGGTCGTCGCCGACTCCTGCGCGTTCGCGGTGACGCCGGGCATCTTCGCCGTGCGCTTCGCCAACTTCGTCAACGGCGAGCTGTACGGCCGCGTGACCGGCAAGGACACCCCGTTCGCGATGCAGTTCCCGACCGATCCGCAGGCGATGCGGCTGTTCGGCCTGCCGCCGGGTCTGACCATGCGCGACCGCGAACTGTGCGTCCAGGTCGCCTTCGGCAAGCGCACGCTGGCCGACGTGCAGCCGGCGCTGAGCGAGGCCGATGGCCTGGGCCGGCCGATCGACTGGGCGACCGTGGCGCCGCGCCTCGACTGGGCCAAGGTCAGCGCGGACACGCTCCCCAACGGCGACCCGACGGTGCCGTTCCGCCACCCGTCGCAGCTGTACGAAGGCTTCGGCGAAGGGCTCGTGCTCGGCCTCGTGCTGTTCGCCCTCTACCTGCTGACCCGCGGTCGGCCGTGGCGGTCGGGCTCCTACGCGGCGGTGTTCCTGTTCGGCTACGCGGCGATCCGCTGGTCCCTCGAACTGGTGCGCCAGCCCGACGACCACCTCGGACCGGACGTCTTGCTCGGCATGACGATGGGACAGACGCTCAGCGTCGGCCTCTTCCTGTTCGGCGCGGCGATCGTCGCCGTCGGGCGGTTGCGCGCGGCCCCGCCGACGACCCGCTGAGCCGGCGCCGCGAACGCGCGGCGATCGCCGCAAGCGTTTGTGGCTCCAGGGCGATCGGCGCGGAATAATCGCGCGGCACGCGCCGTCCGTCGCGCCTTGCGACCCGCCGCCAGCGCGCCCCGCCGCCCGATGAAGCCGATCCTCCGCCTCGCCTCCCTGCTGCTGCCGCTGCTCGCGTGCGGTTGTGACAACGTCGGGCGCGCCTTCGACCCCGACGTCGAGCCGCCGGAGCCGCCGCCGGGCTCGACCTTCTCGGCGGTCCAGGTGGTGCCGGTCGGCGGCGACGTCCGCGACGGCCGGCCGCTGGTGCGCGCGACGTATCCCGAAGGCGGCGGCTGGCCGACGGCCGTCCCCGTCGTCGTCGAGTTCAGCGAGAGCGTCAACGAGGCCTCGATCCTGCCGACGACGACCGGCGGCGCCGACGGCAAGCTGATCCTGCGCGTCCGCGGCTCGACCGCTCCGATCCCGTGTGCGTACGACCTGTTGGCGGACGGTCGCGTGCTCGTGCTGCGGCCCGTGAGCGAGTTGACCAACGAGCAGAACCCGACCTACGAGGTCGTGCTGTTGCCCGACGCGCGCGACTGCGACGGCGTGCGCTTCGACGTGCCGACCGATGGCAAGTTGCTCGCCGAGTTCCAGGTCAACCAGGATGCGGCGCTGACCGACGGGCGCGTGCTGGCGATCTATCCGCGCGACAACTTCCGCGAGGTCGCGCGCGAGAGCGGGCTCTTCGTCGTGTTCGATCGGCCGGCGAACTCGGCCACGGTGATCGACGACCACCTGTTCGTGCGGCCGAACGGCGGCGCGTCGCTGGCGGGCCAGCTCAACCTGCCGCTGACCGGGGCGACGGGCCGCGATGGCCGCGTCGTGCGGTTCTTCCCGTCGGCGTCGTACGCCGCGTCGACCGACTTCGAACTGGTCTTCACCGCCGGCATCACGTTCGGCGCCGACGGCACGCTCGACTTCAGCAACCGGACGCCGTACGCGCGCTTCCGCTCCGTCGCGCCGGCGCCGCCGGCTGGCGTCGCGCTGGAGAACCCGACGACCGGCTTCGCCGACAAGATCAACCTGACCAACGTCGCCAACGCGCGCTTCCGCGTCGAGTTGCCCGCCGACGCCGCCGTCGGCGACACGGTCGCCGTCCGCGTCTACGGCGGCGACAAGAAGACGACGGCGATCGGCGACCTGACGTGGATCGAGCGCACGGCCTCGGTGTCGTCGGTCAGTCCGCAGCCCGCGAGCGTCGTCGTCGACTTCAGCGGCCTGCTTGGTTCGGCGACGGCGCCGAAGCTCGACGACGGCGCGCTGACGTTCGCCGCACAACTGCGCCGCGGCAGCCAACGCTCGGGCTTCGTGCACCAGGCGACGGCCTCGGCGCCGCGCTTCGATGTGACGCGGCCGACCGTGTTGCGCGCCGGGCCGCCCGGCTCCGACGACGGCGCCGACGTCTACACGGATCTCGAGTCGATCGCCGTCAGCGGTCGCGCCAGCGAGCGCCTCGGCGCAGCGACGCTCAGCGACGGCGTCAACCCCAACACCGAGCTGTTCGGCGCCGGCGACGACGGCGCCTTCCTGATGCGCCCGACGTTCCTCGGCCGCGCGACGACGCCGCGCGCGTTCACGCTCGCGGTCGTCGACACCGCCGGCAACAGCGCCGCCAATCCGTTCACCGGCCGCATCGTGCCGCGCGGTCGCGTCACCGGCGCGCTCGCCGGCGAACTGGTCGTCGAGGCCTACGACGAGGGCACGCTCGGGCCGATCGCCGGCGCCACGGTGCTCGTCGACGAAGGCGATCCGACGGTGCCGCCGACGGGCCAACGCGTCGCCACGACGAACTCGGCTGGCCGCGCGACGTTCTCGGGCCTCACGGCGCCGTCGCACACCGTCACCGTGGTGCGCGCCGGCTACGACCTCACGACGCTGTACGCGACGCAGGCGGGCTTTGCTTCGCTGCCGTTGCGCGCGCGCACCAATCCCACCGCGACGTTCAGCGGCAGCGCGACGTTCGCGCCCGGCGCGGGCCAGACGGCGCTCGTAGGCAACACGGCGGTCGCCGACCGCAGCGTCGCCGGCGTGCGCAGCTCCTCGGCCACGGCGAGCACGATCCCGCCGACGCCGATCACGCCCAATCGCGCGCAGATCGTCACCGCCTTCGCCGGCGTGCTCGAGCCGACCGTGACGCCGTACTTCGCGTCGCACGGCGCGCCGGCGCTGGGGGCGACGTTGCTCACGCCGACGATGCCCGCAGGCCCGACGACGCCGGGCGGCACGGTGACGCAGCAGGTGGTGTTGCTGCCGGCGACCGGCCAGACGGCGGGGCTGCCGGCGCCGTACACGCTCGACTTCAGCGGCGCAGGGCTCGGCGCGTTCGCGACGGGCTACCCGCGCACGCGCATCACGGCGTCGTTGGCTGGCTTCGAGGGCCAGGCGCTGTTCGGCGTCGGGCGGGCGACGTTCTTCCTGGTGCCGTACCTGATCGACGCGAGCTACAGCCTGCCGCTGCTCGCTGGCTTCGCGCCGTTCGCGCCGACGCTGTGGTCGATGGTCGAGGCGCGCGACGCCAGCGGCCGCGTCTGCCGCACGCGCGCGCTGCTGGTGCCGGGGCTTACCCCGACGTTGACGCCTTCCGTGGTCGGCCCGCTGGCGACCCCTGCGATCACGGCGCCGGCTGGCCCGGGCGGGTCGCCGTTGGTGACGTTCGCGGACGTCGCC
>JBEITC010000192.1:0-7071 GCA_040375075.1 Planctomycetota bacterium
ATCGCCATCCTGCAGCGCGCGCTCGGCGACTGACGACCGGCCACGCCCCGCCGCGGCCCGACGTTCAGGCGTCGACGCCGCGATGGCGCGCCTGCCGCGCCGCCGCCGTGTTCGCCTTGCGGCTGCGGTCGGGCCGCGCGGCCCCGGCCACGTACGGCCGCAAGAACTCCGGCCAGTCGTGCCGTGCGCAGCGCGCGTAGTCCGCGGCCATCGCCGCGCCGACGACGGCCGGATCGGCGCCGCGCTCGTCGACGAGCCAGCGCCACAGCAACTCGGCGAGGCGATGCAGCGCGATGCCGCTGGTCGCGCGGGTCGTGCCGTGCAGCCAATCGCGGAACGCCGCGAACGCCGCGTACGCGGACGGGCCGGCGAGCAGCAGCGGCAGCGTCGCGTTCCAGTTGCCGCTGTTGGCGACGACGTCCCAGTAGCGCGCGAAGCGCTTCATCGCCTGCATGGTCGCGAAGGGCACCGCCGCCGTGCACAAGGCCTCGTACGGCGCTTCCTGCGCGTAGACCATGCCGTGCTCGGTGTCGTGGCGCGCGATCGGCGCGCCGCGCAGGCGCTTCAGGATCCCCACCTGGATCTCGTGCGGTCGCGCCGACCACAGGAGGTCGAAGCCGCGCGCGAACGTCGCCTCGTCCTCGCCGGGCAGGCCGACGATCAGGTCGGCGTGCACGTGCGCCTGCGTCGCCTCGCGCAGCCAGCGCAGGTTGGCGAGGATGCGCGGCACGTCCTGGCGACGGCTGATGCGCTCGCCGGTCGGGCCGTCGAACGTCTGCACGCCGACCTCGAACTGCAGCGCGCCCGGCGGGAAGGCCGCGATCTCGGCGCGCAGCTCTTCGGGCAGGCGGTCGGGGATCAGCTCGAAGTGCACGAACAGTCCGGGCGTCCAGCGCTCGCGGAAGAAGCGCAGGATCGCGATCGCGTGCGCGATGCCGAGGTTGAACGTGCGGTCGACGAACTTGAAGTGCCGCAGGCCGCGCGCGAGCAGCCGCTCCATCTGGACCAGGAACGCCGCGGTGTCGGCCTTGCGCACCGGCACGTCGAGCGCCGACAGGCAGAACTCGCAGGTGAACGGGCAGCCGCGCGAACTCTCGACGTAGACGACGCGGTTGGCGACGTCGCGGTCGTCGTACTCGTCGTACGGCCACGCCAGCTCGGGGAAGTGCGGCAGCGGCGCGTCGATCGTGCGCGGCCGCGCCTCCCCCGCCAGCACGGCGCGGCACAGTTCGGGGAAGGCGAGGTCGGCCTCGCCGCGGACGACGTGGTCGGCGATGCGGCAGATCTCCTGCGCCTCGGACTCGTGGCTGACCTCCGGCCCGCCGACGACCAGCACGATCTCGGGGGCCAGCTGCTTGAGCATGCGCGCCAGCTGCAGCGCCGGGGCCGCGTTCCACACGTAGACGCCGAGGCCGACGAGCCGCGGCCGCTCGGCGAGGATCGCCTCGGCGACGTCGACCGGACGCTGGCTGATCTCGAACTCGCGGATCACCGAGCGCTCGCGCAGGTCGCCGAGATTGGCGCGCAGGCAGCGCAGGCCGAACGACGCGTGGATCCACTTGGCGTTCTGCGTCGCCAGGACGATGTCTGCCATCGTCGCCCCCTACCTGCCGCGCACGTCTGCCGACAGGTCGCCGAGGCCGACGACCGGCCCCTCGGCGAGCGCGGCGACGCGCAGCATCTCGTTCTGCAGCTGGCGCACGTTGCCCGGCCACTTCGCCGCGCGCAGCGCCTGCTCGGCCTCGGGCGAGAGCGCGATGACGCGCCCGGCGCGCGCCGCCGCCTCGGCCAGGAACCGCCGCGCGAGCAGCACGATGTCGTCGCCGCGCACGCGCAGCGGCGGCAGCTCGAGGCGCAGCACGTTGAGCCGGTAGTACAGGTCCTCGCGGAAGCGGCCGGCCTTGACCGCGCCTTCGAGGTCCTGGTTGGTGGCGGCGATCACGCGCACGTCGACCTTGCGCGCCTTGGTCTCGCCGACGGCGCGCACCTCGCCGTCCTGCAGCGCGCGCAGGAGCTTGGCCTGCATCGCCGGCTTCATCTCGCCGATCTCGTCGAGGAAGATCGTGCCGCCGCTCGCGGCGACGAAGTGGCCGGGGTGGTCCTTCACCGCGCCGGTGAACGCGCCCTTCTTGTGGCCGAACAGCACCGACTCGAGCAGCGTCTCGGGGATCGCCGCGCAGTTCTCGGCGACGAACGGCCCCTTGCTGCGACGGCTGAGCGCGTGCAGCGCGCCGGCGACGCGCTCCTTGCCGGTGCCGCTCTCGCCGGTGACCAGCGCTGGCGCATCGGCCGGCGCGAACTTGGCGATGCGCTCGCGGACGGCGAGCATCGCCGGACAACGGCCGACGATGCCGTGCCACGGCTGGTCGTCGGGCGCGCCGACGTCGGCCTTGGGCATTGCCGCGACGGCCGCGCGGCGCGCGAGCTCGGGCAGCAGGTCCGGCGCCTCGGCCACGGTCCGCGCCAGCAGCGCTTCGAAGGCGGCGGCGATGTCGTCGCGCGCGCTCAAAACTGCATGTCCTCCAGCAGCTTCAGCCCGGCGTACTCGAGCACGAACTCGCGCTCGACGCCGTCGTCGAAGCGCACCACCGCGCGCGCGTTCATGCCGCGGCCGGCGATGCGCCGGATCAGGCCGTTGCCGTAGAGATCGTGGCGCACGCGCACGCCGGGCCGCAGCGCCTCGAGCGCCTCGGGATCCGGGCTCACGCTCCAGCCGGACGTGTCGCTGCCGGCGTCGTCGGCTTCGTAACGGCGCCAGGACGGCGCGTAGTTCTCGACCACGTCGGCGGGGATCTCGCGCAGGAAGCGCGACGGCTTGAGCGACTGCATCTCGCCGTTGACCATGCGCTCGCGCACCGAGCTGAGGAACAGCGACTTGCGGCCGCGCGTCAGCGCCACGTACATCAGCCGGCGCTCCTCCTCGAGGCCGTCGGGGTCGTCGGCGACGCGAATGCTGGGGAACGTGCCTTCCTCCAGGCCGGCGACGAACACGTGGTCGAACTCGAGGCCCTTGGCGGCGTGCACGGTCATCATGCGCACCGACGGTCCCTGCTCGCTGCGGTCGGCGGAGGTCAGCAGCGCGACGTGCTGCAGGTACCCCGGCAGGCCGACGACGCGCTCGCCCTCTTCGGCGTCGGGCGGCAGCGCCGGCGGCGAACGGTCGTACTGCACCGTGTCGCTGACCAGTTCGGCGATGTTCTCCTCGCGCGCGCTGTCCTCGGCGTCGCCGAAGCTGGTGGCGTGCTGCAGGTAGGCGGTGCCCGCGAGGATCACCTTGAGCGCCGCGTGCGCGCCCTGCTCGGCGGCGCGCTGCGCGGCGTCGAGCGTCTTGGCCAGCTCGGCGAGGCCCTTGCGCGCCTTGGCGCCGAATTCGCCGTGCATCGCCGTCTCGCCGATCGCCTCGCGCAGCGACATGCCCTGGTCGAAGGCCAGTTGGCGCAGCTTCTCCAGCCCCGCCTTGCCCAGGCCCCGCGGCGGCACGTTGGCGACGCGCGCCATGCTGACGTCGTCGAGCGGATTGACGAGCACGCGCAGGTACGCGAGCAGGTCCTTGATCTCGCGGCGCTCGAAGAACGACTGGCCGCCGACGATCTCGTACGGCACGCCGGCGTCCTTGAGCGCCTGCTCGAGGCCGCGCGACAGCCAGTGCGCCCGGTAGAAGATCGCGATCTGGTCGGCCGGCGCGCCCTCGTCGACCATCTGGCGCACCCGGTCGACGATGGTCGACGCCTCCTCGTCGGAGCCGGCGGCCTTCAGGCGCAGCAGCGGCGAGCCCGGCGAGGCGTCGGTGCGCAGCCGCTTGTCCTTGCGTTGCGTGTTGTTGGCGATCACCGACTCGGCGGCGCGCAGGATGTTGGCCGAGCTGCGGTAGTTCTGCTCCAACCGCACGATCGTCGTCGTCGGGTACTCGCGGTCGAAGTCGAGGATGTTGCGCACCTCGGCGCCGCGGAAGCCGTAGATCGACTGGTCGGGGTCGCCGACGATGCACAGGTTGCCCGGCGGCGGGCACAGCAGCTTGAGCAGGTCGTACTGGACGCGATTGGTGTCCTGGAACTCGTCGACCAGCAGCCACGGGTAGCGCTCGCGGTAGCGATCCGCCGCCTCCGGGTGTTCCTTCAGCAGCTGCAGGAACAGGATCAGCAGGTCGTCGAAGTCCATCGCGCCGACCTTGCGCATGCGCTCGTGGTACGGCGTCCAGATGCGCTCGACGATCCGGCTGACGTCGTCGCGGCCGCCCATGTCGGTCGGCTTCAGCGCCGCGTTCTTCAGCTTGCTGATCCACTGGCCGATCGCGCTCGGCTTGACCTCGCTGCGGCCGATGCCCAGGTCCTCGAGCAGCTCCTTGATCAACGCGTCGCGATCCTGCGTGTCGTAGATCGAGAAGTCGGCCGGATAGCCGAGCAGCTGTCCGTCCTGGCGCAGGAAGCGCGCGCACGCCGAGTGGAACGTCGCGACGCGCACGTAGCCGCCGCCGAGCTCCTCGACGCGCCGCGCCATCTCGGCTGCGGCCTTGTTGGTGAACGTCATCGCCAGGATCTGGCCGGGCCGCACGCCATCGCGCAGCAGCCGGGCGATGCGGCGCGTGACGACGCGCGTCTTGCCCGAGCCAGCGCCGGCGAGCACCATCAGCGGACCGGTGCCGTGGGCGACGGCGGCGGCCTGGGCGGCATTGAGGTCGGCGTAGATCGGGTCGTCCATCGCGGGCGGCGCAGCATAGGACCTCGGCGAGTGCGCGCCACCGGCGTTGCGAGCGCGTTGCGGCTGGCGTCGAGCCCACCGCCGCGGTCTGCTGGCCGCGATGCACCCCACGCCGCCGCCCGGGCTCGCCGACTCGCCGGAACCGCCGCCGCCATTCGGCTCGTGGCCACGGACGTACGCGGCGTCGATCGCGCTCGCGATCGTCGTCATCGCGCTGCTGTGGCTGCTGACCACGTACGGCAACGTGCCGCTCGGGAGCGTGCGATGACCTGGGTCGCGTGGGCCGTCTTCCTGCTGGTCACCGCCTACACCATCTGGGACGGCGTCCGGCGCACGCTGGGCGCGCGCACCATGGAGGGCTTCTTCGCCGCCGGCCGCAGCATCCCGTGGTGGGCCGCCGGCCTCTCGGTGATGGCGACGCAGCTGTCGGCGATCACGCTGATCGGCGGCGTCGGCATGGGCTACCAGGGCGGGCTCGAGTGGGTGCAGTTCTACTTCGCGCTGCCGTTCGCGATGGTGATCCTGTGCGTGTGGTTCGTGCCGATGTACCGGCAGCACCCGATCCTCACCGCCTACGAACTGCTGGAGCGGCGCTTCGGCCCGGCCACGCGCACGCTGACCAGCGTCGCGTTCCTGGTCTCGCGCTGCCTCGCCTTCGCCGTCGTGCTGTACGCGCCGGCGGTGGTGTTCTCGGCGATGACGGGCATCCCGATCACGCCGATGGTCTTCGTCGTCGGCACGGTGACGACCGCCTACACGGTGCTCGGCGGCGTCGGCGGCGTGGTGTGGACCGACGTCAAGCAGATGGGGATCATCGTCGTCGGCATCGCCGCGTGCTTCGGCTTCCTGCTGTGGGACACCGTCGGCGAGCTCGGCTTCGGCGGCGTGTTCGCGGCGCTGGGCGCCGCCGGCAAGCTCAACGCCGTCGAGGTGACCAATCCCCAGTGGTCGATGGCCCCCGCAGTCGACGCGGCGGCGAAGGCCGGCTCGTTCTGGTCGGACGAGTACAACCTGTGGACCGGCTTGTTCGGCACGCTGTTCCTGTTCCTCAGCTACTTCGGCTGCGACCAGGTGCAGGTGCAGAGCCTGCTGTCGAGCCGCTCCGCCGACGCGTCGCGCCGCGCGCTGCTGATGTCGGCGTTCACCAAGATCCCGCTGCAGTTGCTCGTGCTGCTGCTCGGTGGCCTGCTGTACGTCCACCACGCGCTCGCCGCCGAGCCGCTGCTGTTCCACCCGGCCGACCCGGCGAAGGCCGAGGCGCTGGCGCCGGAACCGCGCGCGCGCTTCGACACAGCGGCGCAAGCGCACGCGGCGGCGACGGCGCAGCGCGCCTTGGCGATGCGACAGATCGCCGCCGGCAACGACGACCCGGCGACGCTCGCCACCTACCAGCAGGCCGTCGTCGGCGCGCAACGGGCGCAGAACGACGCGCGCGCAGCGCTCGGCAGCAAGAAGGACGTCAACTACGTCTTCCCCGACTACCTGTTCCGCGAGGTGCCGAAGCCCCTGCTCGGGCTGATGATCGCGGCGATCTTCGCCGCCGCCGTCAGCAGCGCCGCCGGCGCGCTGAGTTCGCTGACCTCGGCGACGATGGTCGACGTCTGGCGGCGCTGGCTGCAGCCGCGCCTCGACGAGGCACGGGCGCTGCGCACGAGCCGCGCGGTGATGGCGTTCTGGGGTCTGGCGGCGACGTCGGTGGCGAGCTTCCTCGGCGACCGGCCGCTGCTCGAGCAGGTCAACCAGTTCGGCTCGCTGTTCTACGGCAGCATCCTCGGCGTGTTCCTGCTGGCGCTGTTCGCGCCGCGCGCCGGCGGCGCTGCCGCCACCACCGGTTTGCTCGCCGGGCTCGGCGTGACGTTCGCCGTCGACGCGACGATGCACGTCGCGTTCCTCTGGTACAACCTCATCGGCGCGGTGGCGTGCGTCGGCGTCGGCCTGCTGGTCGCGATGGTCGCGCCGCGTGGACAAACTCCCCAGCGCTGATCGGCAACCGCGCCAGCAGCGGCGGCATAGTGGCAGGGTGCGCGTGTTCGGCATCCCCTTCACCATCCTGCTGCTCGCGCCCCTCGGTCGCGCGCAATGTCCGCCGATCGTGCAGCCATACGGCGGCACCCCGGGCCCTGACGGCGTCGTGCAGACGCAGACGCTTTGGGACCCCGACGGCTCCGGTCCCCTGCCCCAGCGCCTCGTCGTCGGCGGCCGCTTCCGCGCCTGCGACGGCGTGCCCGCGGACAACGTCGCGACCTACGACGCGGCAACCGGCGCGTGGGCAGCGCTCGGCGCGGGACTCGGCGTGCCATCGTTCACCGGCGGACCCGGCGACAGCGTCGCCTCGCTGGTCGTCACGCCGAACGGCGAACTGCTCGCCGGCGG
>JBEITC010000332.1:0-4687 GCA_040375075.1 Planctomycetota bacterium
CGGGCGTTCCCGGCGGCGCCGGCGTTGGCCTGAGCGCCGACGCGGCTACAGCACGCGGTACTCGATCGCGCGCGGCGCGCCGTCGACCAGCAGCTCGACCATGAGCTTGCGCGGCGGCTTGCCCGCCTGCAGCAGCTGCGTCAGCGTCGCCAGCAGCGACGCGGCGTCGCGCACGCCGGCGCCGTTGATCGAAGTGATCACCGCGCCCGCCGGGATCGCCAGCGGCTTCAGCGCCGCGGGCACGGTGACGACGCGCACGCCGCGCGCGGTCGCGCCGTCCTTGGCCTTGCCGACCCACGGATCGACGATCGACGAGTCCTGCAGCGCCGTCAGGCCGGCGGCGGCGACGGCGTCGCGCTCGCGCCCTGGCTGCAGCTGGACGATCGCGTCGTTGAGGTTGCGGATCGGCGGGAACAGCGACTTGGCGGCTTCGTCGGCCCAGGCCGTCAGCGCCGCCGCGTCCTCGGGCGGCGCGGGCAGGTCCTTCGGCCCGATCGCCTGGAACAGGCCGATCGCCTGCGCGCGCGTCTGCGCCAGCGGCGAGGCCAGCAGCTCCTTCACGCGCGGCAGCGACGGCTCGATCCACACGAGCGCCACGTCGGGGCGCACGAGCGCGGCTTCCTTCGCGAACCACAGCGCCTGCGCCTGATCGATGGGCTCGGGCAGGTCGAGCATCTGCAGGAATGGCACCAGCCGCAGCTTGTGCAGGTGGTCCTCGGGGATCGGTCCGCGCACGATGCCGGCGGCGCGCGCCGCCGGGCTGCCCGGCTGCGGCAGCGTCGCCTTGAGCTCCTCCTGCTTCTCGGGCGCGAGGTCGCCGAAGCGCCGGCCGGCGTTGGCGCGCACGAACGCGATCGCGCGCGGGAAGGCGCGCTCGCGGATCGTGCGCAGCGGCTCGCCGGGGACGTGCGCGATCAGCTCGAACACGTCGTCGACGCGCGCGACGTGGAAGATCGCGTAGAACGCGGTCGCGCGGTCGGCGGCGTTCTTGTTGTTGCGCACGATCTGCGCGAGGTAGCCGGCGTCGAGGCCGTTGGGCAGCTTGAGCAGGTCCTCGCGCGCCTGCCGCCAGCGCGGATCGTCGACGACCTCGCGGCCGTCGATGTCGAAGCGCTTCGGCGCCGACGTCGGCTCGGCCAGCGCCTCCATCACGCGCAGCAGGCGGAACGCCTCGTCGGGCGGCGCGTAGACGTCGGTCGGCGACCGGAACGGCGACAGCGCGTCGCGGTCGGGGTAGGCGGTGAACTTCGTCGGGCCGCCCTGCGCGGCGGCGGCGACGGCGAGCAGCAGCGGGGCGAACGTGCGGGCCTTCATGCGATGCGGGCGGGTCTAGTCGCAGCGGAGGGGCGGCGTAACCGGTCAGGCCGGCTGACCGTGCCAGACGAGGAAGCCGACCTGCGCGAGGCCGATCAGCGCGCCGAGCATGCCGCCGAGCACCTCGATCGCGCGCAGCTCGCGGCTGGCGACCTCGAGGATCATCGCCTCGAGCTTCTCGACGGCGAACGCGGCGACCTTCGTCTCGACCAGCTTCGGCACGTCGAGCCCCTGCGCGAGGCCCTTCTCGACCTCGTCGAGCACGGTCTCCTTGTGCTCCATCACGCCGGCCACGATCGCGTCGCGGATGCCGGCGACGCGTTCCTCGGTCAGGAAGCCGCCGATCAGCGGCAGGCCGCGCAGTTCCTGCACCTTCGGCGCGAGACCCTTGTCGAGCACGCCGGCGAGCGCGCCGCCGAAGTCGAGCTTGTTGAGCCCGCGGACGATGTCCTTGTGCTCGACGAGGTGCTTGCCGACGACGCGGCCGATGGCCTTGGCGAGGTCCTGCTGGCGACGGCCTATCAGCCCCTGCACCTTGAAGAACAGGATCCGGCGCGGCTTGATCGGCCGGAAGATCATCTTCACGGCCAACCAGTTGGTGCTCCAACCGATCAGACCGCCGATCGCGGGGATGGTGATCCAGGTCCAGAGGTCGGGCGCAGCCATCGTGGGGGCGAGGAGTATTGCGGCGCGGGTGGCGCCTTTCCACGACCGCGGCGCGGCGAAGAAGTGACGGCGCCCGTCGGCCGCGACGGCATGATGCGCGCATGCTGCAGTTCTCGCAGGTGATCCAGGGCGTCGACTCGCACACGGCCGGCGAACCGACGCGCATCGTGACCGGCGGGCTGCCGCCGATCCCCGGCGCGACGATGGCCGAGAAGCGCGCGGCGCTGCAGCGCGACTTCGACCACCTCCGGCGCGCGCTCGTGCTCGAGCCGCGCGGCCACGACGCGATCGTGCTCGCGTACCTGCTGCCGCCGTGCGCGCCGGGCGCGAGCCTCGGCGTGGTGTTCGCCAACGACGCCGGCTACCTCGGCATGTGCGGCCACGGCGCCATCGGCGTCGCCACCGTCGCCGTCGCCATGGGCATGGTGCCGGTGGTCGAGCCGGTCACCGAGATCCAGCTCGACACGCCGGCGGGCGTCGTGGCCTGCAAGGTCGCGGTGCAGGGCGGCAAGCCGGTCAGCGTCACGATCACCAACGTGCCGTCGTTCCTGTTCCGCCAGCGCGTCGTCGTGCCGGTGCACGGCTTCGGCAAGGTCGCGGCCGACATCGCCTACGGCGGCAACTGGTTCGCGTTCGTCGAGGCCGACCAGATGGGCCTCACCGTCGACAAGGCGGCGCTGCCGGTGCTGATGCAGGCGGCGACGGCGGTGCGCGAGGCGCTGGTGCGCGAAGGCGTGCGCGGCCGCCATCCCGCGCACGACGCCGACGAGATCGTCGACCACGTCAAGCTGTTCGAGGGGATCGACGGCGTCGAACACGGCAGCCGCGCGCTGACGCTCTGCCCCGGCGCCGCCTACGACCGCTCGCCGTGCGGCACCGGCACGTCGGCCAAGCTCGCCGTCCTGCACGGCAAGGGCGAGATCGAGACCGGCCAGTGGTTCCGCAGCGAGAGCGTGCTCAAGACCGCGTTCCGCGCGCGCATCGTCGCCGAGACCAAGGTCGGCTCGTACACGGCGATCGTGCCGGAGATCGAGGGCTCGGCGTGGATCACCGGCTTCCCGACCTTCGTGATCGACCCGAGCGATCCCTGTCGCTTCGGCATCTGAGCGATCGCGCCGCGGGCGTCCGACGTTGCGCCCCGGCGCACGCGCGCGTCGCGCTCGCGCGCCGGGGCGGATCGCGTTCGCTGGCTGTCGTCGCGCGCGTCGTCGGCTATGGTGCGCGCCATGCGGGCGGTCGCGTGGTTCCTCGTCTTCGCCGCGGGTTGCGTGAGCGGCAGCCCGGGCGGCATCCAGAAGCGTTGGCGCGGCCAGCCGGTCGACGCCGCCGCGTCGCGCGCCGACGCGATCGAAGTGGCCCAGCCACCGACGTGGCGCACGATCGGCAAGAGCGTCGAGGGCCGGCCGCTGCGCGTGCTGCGCCTGGGCCACGGCCCGCGCAAGGCGCTGTGGGTCGGCGGCATCCACGGCGACGAGCGCGAAGGCGCGATCGCGACCGCCGAGCTGCCGGCGGCGTTCCTCGCCACGCCCGGCGCCGCCGACAAGGTCACGCTGACGATCCTCGAGGACGCCAACCCCGACGGCTCGGCCGCCGGCACGCGCGCCAACAAGAACGGCGTCGACCTCAACCGCAACTACCCGGCGAAGAACTACCTGCCCGGCCAGGGCCGCGGCGACAAGGCGCTCGACCAGCCCGAGGCGAAGGCGCTGCACGACCTCGTGCTGGCGGTGAAGCCCGACGTGCTGATCGTCGCGCACGCTTGGCGCGGCGACACGTTCATCAACTTCGACGGGCCGGCGGAGCAGCTCGCCGAGCGCTTCGGTCGCGCGTCGGGCATGCGCGTGAAGCCGTCCGACAAGATCGCGCCGACGCCGGGCTCGCTCGGCTCGTGGGTCGGGCACACGCTGCGTTGGCCGATCCTGACGCTCGAGTACCTGCGCGGCTCCGACCGGCAGGAGAACTGGCAGAAGACGAAGGCGGCGATCCTCGCCGTGCTCGTCGGCGACTGACGCATGCTGCGCTTCCTGCGACGGCTGCTGTGGCTGTGCGGGATGCTGCTCGGCGTCAGCTTCGCGACCTTCGTCGTCGTCGACCTCGCGCCGGTCGACCGCGCCGAGCTGGCGGTCGCGCGCGCGGCCGGCGATCGCGCCTTCGCCGACCTCGACGCGCGCGAACGCGCGATCGTGCAGCTGCGCGTCCAGCACGGCATGCTCGATCCGGTCACGCTGGAGCCGGCGCCGCTCGGCCGGCGCTACCTGCAGTGGCTCGGCAACGCCGCGCGCTTGCGCTTCGCCGGGCCGGGCGGCGACCACGACGGGCTGTGGCGCCGCATCGCGCAGGCCTGGCCGACGACGGCGCTGCTCGGCGGGTTGGCGCTGCTGCTGGCGTTCGGCGTCGGCGTGCCGCTCGGCGCGCGCTTGGGCATGGCCGCCGGCTCGCTGCGCGAAGGCGTCGTGTCGGCGCTGCTGCTCGCGTTCGCCGCGCTGCCGGAGTTCCTGGTCGCGACGCTGCTGCTGCTCGCGTTCGGCGCCGCCGGCCTGCAGTGGCTGCCGGTGTCGGGCTTGCGGTCGCCGGGCGCCGAGGCGTGGCCGGCGTGGCAACAGGCGCTCGACGCCGCGCGCCACCTCGCGCTGCCGGTCGCCGTCGTCGGCCTCGGGCCGCTCGCGCTGGTGACGCGCTTCGTGCGCGACGCGGTGGCGCGCGCCGA
>JBEITC010000301.1:0-5058 GCA_040375075.1 Planctomycetota bacterium
AGCTTCACGGTGACGAGCGCTGGGTGGTAGGCGGCGTGCGATGCGCGCGTCGAGCGGGACATCATCGCGGCAGCTCCATTGGGCTTGCGGCCAGCGCCCGGGCGGGCGCCGCCGCGCTGGCGGAAGGGGAGCGAGGCCTGCACGGGGCGGCGCTTGGCCGGCGGCTTGCGCGGCTTGGTCCGTTTCGCCTGCTTGTTGGGTCCGCTCTTCGCCATCGTGTGCGTTCGCTCCTCTTTTGATTGCGCAGTAATATGGTCCGGAGGGCCGCGAGGCAAGAAGATGTTCGGGAGATGTTCGCGCCGATTGCGCGAAGCCCGCGCACAGCGCACACGCCGCGCGCCCACACGCCGCCCACGCACCGCCCACGCACCGCCCACACGCCGCCCACGCGCCTCCCGGACACCTCCCACGCACCGCCCGCACACCGCCCACGCACCGCCCGCACGCGGCCCGTCCTCTTCCGACTCAGCGAGTGGCCGCGCTCGCTGGCGCTCGCCGCGCAGGGAGTTGCTTGGCGCGAAGGCGCGTCCGAGCCATTCCGTGTTGGATGCTCCGCGACCGCAGCTGCGTCCCCAACCCGTCCCAGGCCATCAACGCCTCGACCGCAGCGGTCGGCTGCCCGTGTGCGCCCGCGTCGTTGCTGGCCGCGTGTCCAATCCGCTCCAGCTTGGCTGCCTTGTCGCCGCGGTTGCGCCGCCATCCCCTCCCAGGCCTTCTCTGCGGCGGCGACGCGGTTGGTTGCGTTCGTTTGCCCTTGTCGTTTCTAGCTGGAGTGGCCAGCGCGCCGCCACCACACCTTCACGCCGCGCAGCCCACCGATCCCCTCTACGCGATCACCCGCACCCCACCCTTCCCATCCGCCACCACCACCCGCCCCGCCATGCCGACGAACAGCCCGTGGTCGACGACTCCCGGCACCGCATCGAGCGTCCGCTCCAACGCGGCCGGATCCGGGATCCCCGGGTACTTGCAGTCCAACACGTAGTTGCCGTTGTCGGTGACGAACGCCTTGCCGTCCTTCAGCCGCTGCGTCGGCGCGCAGCCGGTCGCCGCGACCCGCCGCGCGGTGTGCGTCCAGCCCATCGGCACGACTTCGACCGGCAGCAGGAACTTGCGACCCAACTCCGGCACGAGCTTGCTGTCGTCGACGATGACGATCAGTTCGCGCGCGGCGACCGCGACCAGGCGTTCACGCAGGTGCGCGCCGCCGCCGCCCTTGATGAGGTTCTTCTTCTGGTCGACCTCGTCGGCGCCGTCGATGGCGAGGTCGAGGCCGTCGACCTCGTCGAGCGCGAGCACCGGGATGCCCAGGCGCTTGGCGTGCTCGGCGGTCTGCACGCTCGTCGCCACGCCGCGCACGCGGAAGCCCTGCTGCATGCGCTGCGCGAAGCGCTCGAGCACGAAGGCGAACGTCGAGCCGGTGCCGAAGCCGATGGTGGCGCCGTCCGGGACGAGGTCGGCGGCGGCGAAGGCGGCGGCGCGCTTGCTGGCGTTGGCGTCGGTCATGGTGAGTGGCGGAAGGGTAGCGATGGGGTGGGGTGGCGGCGACGGTCGGGGGTGGGGTGCGTGGGGTGGGGTGGTGGCGGCGGTGGTCATGGCGATCGCGTGGTCGGAGTTGGATGCGTGGTGCGTGGGTCCAGGCGAGGGGGCATCCGCGGCGGGCGGGGCAACTGCGTTGCTTGGACGTCCACGGCGAACACTGCCGCCTTCGGCGGCGGTGCCGCGATTGCTTGGAGCATCCGCGGCGAGCGCAGTCGCCGCCTGCGGCGGCGACGGCGGCGGCAGTGACCGCTACGCTCCCGCCCGCTTGTCGTCGCGCCGCTCGCTCTCCCTGCCGGTCCAAGCCGGCTACGCCACCGCCGACATCGGCCTCAACGCCGTCGAGACGGCGCTGCGCCTCTACGTCCTGGTCTTCTACACCGACGCGGTCGGCCTCTCCGCGGCGCTCGGCGGCCTCGCCGCCAGCCTCGCGATCGTCTGGGACGCGGTGACCGATCCGATCATGGGCGTGATCAGCGACCGCACGCGCCATCGTTTCGGCGGCCGGCGCATGTGGCTCGTGCCCGGCGGCCTGTCGCTCGGGCTCGGCGTGCTGGCGGTCTTCTTCCCGCCGGCGCTCGACTCGCAGGCGACGAAGTTCGGCTGGCTGCTGGCGTCGTTCTGCTTCCTCAACACCGGCATGACGGTGCTGTCGGTGCCGTTCCAGGCGATGGCGGGGGAGATGACCGAGGACCCGCACGAACGCAACGTGCTGTTCGGCTGGCGCTTCGCCTTCGCCAACGTCGGCGCGCTGGTCGCTGCGGCGCTGCCGCAGGTGTTCCTCGGCGAAGGCGAGTCGACCGTCGCGACGCTGCCGCAGGTCAGCCTCGTCGCCGCCCTGCTCGTCGTCGTCACGTCGCTGACCAGTTGGGCGGCGACGGCGAAGGTGCGCTTCCTGCAGCCGCCGCTGCAGCCGCAGTCGTTCGTCGGCGCGTTCGCGGCGCCGTTCGCCAACCGGCCGTTCCGGCCGCTGCTGCTCGCGTACGTCGTCGCCAGCGTCGGCATCGGCGTCAACGCGACGGCGTTCTTCTACTACTACCGCTACGTCCTGCGCCTGCCCGAGGACCGCACGCTCGTGGTGCTGGCGACCTTCATGGCGGTGTTCACGCTGTCGATCGCGGCGTGGGTCGGTCTCGCGCGCCGATTCGGCAAGCGCCGGCCGCTGGTCGTCGGATCGTTCGTGCTCGGCGTCGGCACCGCGCTGCTCTATTGGTTCGCGCCCGACGTCGAACGGCGCTTCGAGCTGGTGCTGTGGGCCGGCGCCGTCGGGCTCGGTGGCTTCGTCGGCAGCTGCGTGCTGATCGACGCCATGCTCACCGACGTGCTCGACCACGACTGCGTGCGCACGCGCCAGATGCGCTCGGGGCTGTTCTTCGGCGTCTGGCGCTTCGCCGGCAAGGTGGCGCGCGCGTTGGCGGTGGCCTTCGCCGGCCTCGCGCTCGGCGCCGCCGGGTTCGTCGAAGGCGCGGCCGCGCAGCCGCCCGCCGTCGCGAACGCGCTGACGTGGATGTTCGGCCCCGGCGTCGGCGCTGCGTTCGCGCTCACCGCCGTCGTGCTGTGGCGCTATCGCTTCGACGAACAGAAGCAGGCGCAGGCGCGCGCCATATTGGCTCGCCGCGCCGACCGCGCCGAGCGCGCCAACCGCATCGACGTCGCCGCGCCCCGCTAGACTGCGCCGCCGATGCTCGCCGCCGCCGCGCCTACCTCGCCGACCACCCGCCCGGGCGCGCCGTGGCTGCGCTGGCTGCCGACGCTGCTTGCGCTCGCCGTCGGGGCCTTCGCGCTGCTCGACCGCGCCGGCCGCACGCCGGCGCTGCGCACCGCGATCCTCGGCGCGTCGGCGTTCCTGCTCGGCTGGCAGGTTCTGCTGTGGCTGCGCGCGCGCGGCCGGCCGCTCGTCGTCGAGGTCACAGCGCCGATCCGGCAGCACTACATCCAGGCCTGCGTGCAGACGAGCCTGTACGTCTACTGGGGCTGGTGGTGGGTGCAGGACGGCGTGCGGCCGATCTACCAGCAGGCGCCGCTGATCGTGGCGCAGTTCGCGTTCCTGTACGCGTTCGACGCGCTGCTGCAGTGGTCGCGCGGCCGGCCGTGGCGGTTGTCGGCGGGCCCGACGCCGATCGTGCTGAGCACCAACCTGTTCATCTGGTTCCGCGACGACGCCTTCGGCTGGCAGTTCGCGGTGGTCGCGCTCGGTCTGCTCGGCAAGGAGTTCGTCAAGTGGACGAAGGACGGCCGCCGCACGCACGTCTTCAACCCGTCGGGCTTCGCGCTCGCGTGCGCGGCGACGGCGCTGGTCGCGACCGGCCAGACCGACCTGACGTGGGCGAAGTCGCTGGCGACGACGATCGAGGCGCCGGGCATCTACCTGTACCTGTTCAGCCTCGGGCTGATCGTGCAGAACTTCTTCCAGGTGACGTTGATGACCTTCGCCGCGGCGCTGGCGATGGTCGCGGCCAACCTCGCGTACACGGAGTGGACCGGCGTGTACCTGTTCGGCAGCAGCAACCTGCCGGCGGCGGCGTTCCTCGGCCTGCACCTGTTGATGACCGACCCGTCGACGTCGCCGCGCAGCAACGTCGGCCGCACGCTGTTCGGGCTCGGCTACGGGCTCGGCTACATCGTCGCCTTCGAGCTGCTCGGCCGGCTCGGCGCGCCGGAGCTCTACGCCAAGCTGTATCCGGTGCCGCTGCTCAACTGCTGCGTGCAGTGGTTCGACGGCCTCGCTCGTCGCGGCGGTCTCGGTCGGCTCGAGTCGCGCTGGCAGGCGGCGCGGCCGGCGCGCGCGCAGAACCGCGTGCACATGGCGCTGTGGGCGGCGACGTTCGTCGTGCTGTTCGGCACCGGCTACGTCGGCGGCAAGCATCCCGGTGACTCGATCCCGTTCTGGAAGCAGGCGGTCGCCGACGGCAAGCACGACGCGCAGCGCAAGCTGGCGCTGGTCGCCGGCTCGCAGGCGATCGCGCAGCAGTCGGGCGAAGCGCTCAACGAGCTCGGCATCCTGGCGCTGACGGGCGACGTCGATCCGGCGAGCGAGCGCACGCGCTTCAACTCGGCGGCCGATTGGTTCGCGCAGGCGGCGCTGCGCCAGAGCGACGCGGCGGTGCACAACCTCGTCGCGCACTTCCTCTACCACGGGGCGCGCCGCGACGACCGCGAACTCGACGCGTCGCTCAAGCGCCTCGAGGTGCTCGCCGTGCGGCCCGACGCCGTGCGCGCGCGCCAGCTGCTCGGCCTCGCGCACGAGACCGGCGGCGGCCGACCCGTCGACGCCAGGAAGGCGCTCGATCTCTACCGCGCGTGCGCCGACGACGTGTTCGCGCAGCGCGGCATCGCGCGCATCGCGCTGCAGCCGGGCGCCCTCGTCGATCTGCCGGAGGCCGCGCGCACGCGCCTCGTCGCCGACGCGGGCAAGGCCGATGGCGAAGCGCTGTACGTGCTCGCGCACCTGCGTGCGCGCGGTCGCGCCGGCGCCGACGTCGTCGCCAGCGCGGCGGAGCTGCTGGCGCTGGCGAAGGC
>JBEITC010000347.1:0-4461 GCA_040375075.1 Planctomycetota bacterium
CGCGCGCTGCGCGCGCGATGAATCAGTGCGCCTTCTTCGGCGTCTGGAAGATGTGCACGGCCATGCTGTGCACGGCCTCGGCCGCTTCCATCATCGCTTCCGGCAGCGTCGGGTGCGCGTGGATCGTCTGGGCGAGGTCGTTGACCGTCGCGCCCATCTCGATCGCGAGCGCCGCCTCGGCGACGAGCTCGGTGACCTCGGGGCCGATCATGTGCACGCCGAGGACCTTGTCGGTCTTGGCGTCGGCGATCACCTTGCACCAGCCCTCGGTCTCGTTGAGCGAGAGCGCGCGGCCCGACGCGGCGAACGGGAACTTGCCCTCGATCGGCTCGAAGCCGGCCTTCTTGGCCTCTTCCATCGACAGGCCGACCGAGGCGATCTCCGGGTCGGTGAAGATCACCGCCGGGATGCACGCCGGGTCGTAGGCCGCGCCCTTGTCGCCGGCGATCGCGGCGGCGGCGATGAGGCCCTCGTGGCTGCCCTTGTGCGCGAGCATCGGCTGGCCGGCGACGTCGCCGATCGCGTAGATGCCCGGCACGTTGGTCATGCGCGTGTGGTCGACCGGCACGAAGCCACGTTCGTCGACCTTGACGCCGACGGCCTCGAGGCCGAGGCCCTTGCCGTTGGGGCGGCGACCGACGCACGACAGCACCACGTCGCACTCGAACGTCTGCGGCTTGCCGTCGACCTCGGCGGTCACTTCGAGGCCGTTCTTGCCCTTCTTGTAGCCCGTGGCCTTGGTCTTGAGGTGGACCTCGACCTTCTTCTTCTTGAGCGAGCGGCCCATCTCCTTGGACAGCTCCTCCTCCATGCCCGGCAGCACGCGGTCCATGAACTCCAGCACGCGGACCTCGGTGCCCAGCTTGTGGTAGACGAGGCCGAGCTCGAGGCCGATGTAGCCGCCGCCGATCACGATCATGCGCTTGGGCAGCGTCTTCGGCGCCAGCGCGTGGGTCGACGACCAGACGTTCTCGCCGTCGAAGGCGAAGCCGGGGACCTCGATCGGCGTGCTGCCGACGGCGATCACGATGTTCTTCGCCTCGAGCGTCTTGGTGCCGTCCTTCGACTTCACCTCGACCTTGCCCTTGGCGACGACCTTGGCGTCGCCGCTGTGCACGTCGACCTTGTGGTTCTTGAGCAGGCCGCCGACGCCCGACGTCAGCTTGTTGACGATGCCGGCCTTCCAGTTGACCAGCGCGCCGACGTCGAGGCCCTCGAACTTGGCCTTGATGCCCATCTGGTCGGCGTGCTGGATCTTGTCGACCAGCTTGCTCGCTGCGATCAGCGCCTTGCTGGGGATGCAGCCGACGTTGAGGCAGACGCCGCCGAGGTTCTCCTTCTCGACCACCGCGGTCTTGAGGCCGAGCTGGGCGCAGCGGATGGCGCAGACGTAGCCGGCGGGGCCGGCACCGATCACGAGGACGTCGTAGGTCATGTTGGGGGCGAGCAGGATACGGACGCGCGCGGCGGGAGGGAAGGAACGGGGCGCCCCCGGCCCCGTCTGCCTGCGCGCGGCGGCCCGACGGCCGCTCGACCGTCCCGCGGCGGCTCAGAACTTCCAGCTCACCTGCGCGTAGCCGTAGGTGACGTCGTCGCCCTGGCCCTGCGAGGCGCGGTCCTGGAACGAGCCCTCCGCGAGGTAGCAGACGCCGAAGTCGAACTCGACCGCCTGCGGCACGACGTCCCAGCGCATGCGCAGCTCGAACTGGTCGCCGACGTGGTCGCCCGACGCGCCGCTGCGGTCGCGCAGCCCCGACGCGGTCCAGGCGTCGCGGTCGGAAGCCAGGAAGACCATGCGGTAGCCGAGCGTGAACTGCAGGTGCTTGCGCGGCTGCAGCATCAGCCGCAACTCCGGCGAGTCCAGGTTGGCGCGGGCGACGGCGCCGTACAGGCCGGTCGGTCCGTACTCCCAGCGGCGCGCGCCGAACAGCGTGTCGAAGCGCTCGTTGTCGCGGTCGTTCGGATCGCTGTCGCCAGTGGCGTAGTCGTAGGCGACCTGAACGGCCGGGCTCCACGAGCCTTCCCACTGGTAGCCGAGCGAGGCGTGGCCGAAGCCGGCCTGGTGGTCGCTCACGCTGGTCGCGGTCGTGCTGGTCTTCGACTCGCCGGTCTGGCCGACCAGTTCGATCGCGTAGAACCAGTCGCCGGCCTTGCGCGCCTGGTGCACGCGGCCGCCGAACGTGAGCAGCTCGCGCTCGCGCGTGCTCGCGCCACGCTCGTCGAGGCCGAAGGCGTAGAGGTCGTAGCGGGCCTTGCCGGCGAGCTTGCTCTCGAAGTAGACGCCGGCGAACTGCAGGTCGAGGGACTGGTCGTCCCACTCCTGGCGGTTGTCCAACAGGTCGTCGGCGTCGCCGTTGTCCGGCCGGCGGTCGACCGGCAGCGCCCAGAACGCGCGCAGCGCCGACGACTCGCCCTGCCACGCCCAACTCGCGCCGGTGAAGGCGTTGACCGTGTTGCGGTAGGCGTTGCGCGCGACGAGGCGACGGCCGCCGAGGTCGATCGTCTGGCGGCCGACGCGCAGTTCGTGCGCGCCGCCGCCGCTGCCGCCGAGCTTCAGCGTGCCGTACGCCTGCAGCACGTCGGCGCTGTCGACCATCGTGGTGTCGACGTAGCTGTCGTTCGTCGTGCCGGCTTCGTCGTGCAGGCCGTACTGGCGCGCGTCGATGCCCTCGAGCGTCGCGCCGAAGACGTCGCCGGTCGCGTCGACGCGCAGCAGCGTCTGCAGCATCAGCGCGTCGTCGTTCTCGGCGTAGTTGCGCACCGGCGGGTTGGCGTTCGGCGTGCGGAAGCGGAACTGGTTGTCGAGCGACTCGTAGCGCGTGCGGTGCTCGCCGCCGACCGTCAGCCAGTCGGGGCAGCCGAGCGCGCGGTCGAGGCGCCACGGCGCGTCGCTCGCGGCCTGGGGCGCTGGCGCCGCGGCGGGGGCGGCGGGCGACGGATTGCCGCCCGGTGCTTGGGCGGCGACGGGGACGCTGCAGGCGAGCAGCGCGAGGGGGAGCGTGTGTGAGGAACGCTGGAAGACCATGGCCGCCCCATTCCAAGAAGCGGGCCAAGTCGATGGCAAGCAGGGAGTTGGGGGAATCGTGCGCGGCGACTTGGGGGGCGGGCGCAACGACTGTCGCAGGCAGGTGACACCGGCGCTGCGCGATCACTGCCACGCGCCGCGAACGGCGGGGCCCGCGCGGGATCCCGTCCCGCCGGCTCAGCCGCCGATGCCGTCGCGCGCCAGTTCGTCGGCGGCGGCCGGCCCGGCGAGCGTGCCGGGCGGCGCCTCGTAGTGCCCCGGATCGGCGTAGTCCCCGATGCCGTCGCGCACCTTGAGCACGGTGACCATGCCGCCCATGGTCACGTAGCCATGGCCGGCCGTGCCGCCGAGCATCGGCTGGCTGTTCTTCGGCAGCGTGTCGTCCGGCGCGTCGGGATCCATCGCGCCGCCTTCCATCGCCGCGAACGCCGGCACGGTCTCGGCGAGCTTGCGGTCGAAGAGACCCGGGTCGACGCCGACGAGGTTCGGCAGGTCGTGGCCCATCTGCGTCATGACGTGGTGCGTCATGTGGCAGTGCAGGCCCCAATCGCCGGGGTTGTCGGCGACGAACTCGACGGTGCGGGTCTGGCCGGTCGCGACCAGCACGGTCGTCTCGGGGTAGCGCGCGGCCGGCGGCACCTCGCCGCCGTCGGTGCCCACGAGTTCGAACGCGTGGCCGTGCAGATGGATGGGATGGTGGTCCATCGCGCTGAGGTTGCCGATGCGGATGCGGACGCGCTGGCCGGTGCGCACGACCATCGGCGCGGTCGCTGGATAGACCTTGCCGTTGAGCGTCAGCACGTTGAAGTCCTTCATCTCGTTGGGGTCGGGGCGCTCGCTGCCGACCTTCACCGACCACTCCGACAGCATGTAGCAGAAGTCGCGGTCGGGCCGCGGGCCGCTCGGCGCGCGCGGATGCACGACGACCATGCCGATCAGCCCCATGGCGATCTGCACCATCTCGTCGTGGTGGCTGTGGTACATGAACGTGCCGTGCTGCCGCAGCGTGAACTCGTAGCGGAAGGTCTCGCCCGGCTCGATCGGGCGCTGCGTCAGCCCGCCGACGCCGTCCATGCCGTTGGGCACGATGAGCCCGTGCCAGTGCACGGTGGTCGGCGCGTCGAGCTTGTTGGTGACGTAGACGCGCACGCGGTCGCCTTCGACCGCTTCGATCGTCGGGCCGTGCACGCGGCCGTTGTAGCCCCAGCAGTTGCCTTCGAGGCCGGGCGTGAACTCGTGGCGGACCGGTTCGGCGACGAGATGGAACACCTTGACGCCATCGACGACGCGGAACGGCAGCGCGGCGCCGTTGGGCGTCTCGACCGGCGTGTAGTCGACGTGCGGCACGCCCGGCGGCTGCGGTGGCGCGTCCGGCGGCAGCGTGGCGGCGCGCGCGAGACGGCCCGGCGCGGCGACGGCGCCGAGCGCGGCGCCGC
>JBEITC010000476.1:0-3061 GCA_040375075.1 Planctomycetota bacterium
ACGCCGAGGTCGCGGGCGACGCGCGAGTGCACGCCGTCGGCGCCGACGACGATGCGGGCGCGGAGCTCGCGTCGGGCGCCCGCCGGGTCGCGCACGGCGGCGCCGACGACGCGCCCGGCGGCGTCACGCAGCAGTTCGACGAACTCATGGCGCGGCAGGAACTGCGCGCCGCGCCGCTCGGCCGCCTGCACGAGCGCGTGGTCGAAGACGTCGCGGCGGATGCCGTAGCCCTGGCGGCCGTCGGTTGCGTTCATGGCGCGGAAGCGGCCGTTGGTGGCAGCTTCGGCGGCCGACAGCCGCATGCCGTCGACTTGCCACGCGCCGGTGCGGGCGAGCAGGTCGCCTTCGCCGAGCTCGGCGAGGTAGGGGGCGCATTCCGGGCTGAGGAACTCGCCGCACGGCTTGGCACGCGGGAAGGCCTTCTTGTCGGCGATCGTCACGGCGTGGCCCTGGCGCGCCAGTTCGATCGCCGTGGCGGCGCCGGCTGGCCCAGCGCCGAGGATCAAGACGTCGCAGCGGTCGTTCATCGGTCGCATTCCTCTTCGTTCGCAGGACGCATCGTCGCTGCCGGCAGCAGCACGGCGGTGCCGAGCCATGCCGCGGCGATCGTCGCGGCCGCGAGCGCGCCGAACTCGGCGGTGGTGGTGAGGCGGCTGCCGATCGCCGAGCCGAAGCCGAGCGCCAACACGGCGCTGGCCAGCGTCATCGGTCGGATGGTGTCGAGCCAGGCGGCGCGCAACGCCGCGTCACGCGTCGAGCCGCCGCGCAGCGCGCGATAGCGATGCAGCAGGTGGATCGTGTTGTCGACGACCAGCCCGAGCATCGTGCAGCCGATCATCGCGGTCGCCACCGACACCGGGCGGCCGACCCAGCCAAGGCCGCCGTAAAGCCAGAGCGACGGCAGCACGTTGGGGGCCATGCCGACGAGCGCCAGCCGCCACGACCGCAAGCCGATCGCCATGCCGACGGCGAGCAGGAGCATCGACAGCGCGATGTTGCCGAGCAGCGAGTGCAGCAGACGGTGGGAGTCGCGGGCCAGTTGCACGGAAGCCCCGGCGGGCGCCAGTTCGTCGACGCCGAGCACGGTGGCGATGCGCTCGACCTGGTCGAAGAGCTCCGTCCGCGCGGCGCTGCCGCCGGGGCGCAGCAGCAGCGGCACGGCGAGTTCGCCTTCGCTGCCGCGCAGCGGCGAACCAGCGAGGCCGGCGATGCCGGGCTGTTCGCGCAGCGCCGCGACCAGCGGCAGCAGTCGGGTCGGCTCTTCCGCCTTGCTGCGCGGCGGCGCCAGCAGGTGGAAGGTCTCGACGCCACCAAGGCGCGCCGCCAGTTCGTCGAAGTCGCGGCGCACGGCTTCGTCCGGCGGCAGCAGGCGCAGCACGTCGTTGTCGGCGGTGACGCGGGTCAGGCCGGCGACGGCGAGCGCTGTGCCAGCGGCGGCGAGCGCGAGGGCCGTGGCGCGACGGCGGGCGAGCGCGCGCCACGCCGACGCAGCGATGCCATCGTCGGCCGTGACGGCGGCCGTGGGACGCAGGCGGCGCAGCAGCGGCGGCAGCAGCAAGAACGCGAACACGTGGGTGAGGCCGACGCCAAAGGCGCTGCGCACGCCGAAGTCGACGACCGCCGGGATGTCGCTCGTCGCCAGCGACCACAGGCCGACCATCGTCGTGGCGGCGGCGAGCATCGCCGGCGTCTTCACTTCGTGCAGCGCGTCGTCGACGGCAGCGTCTGCCACACGGCCGCTGGCGGCCGCGCGCTGCCACGCACCGAGCACGTGCACGCTGGTCGCGACGCCGATGGTCAGCAGCACGGGGTCGAGCAGGGCGGCGATGGGATCGAGGCGGTGGCCGAGGCGGGCCAGCAGGCCGCTCGTCCAGGCGATGGCGGCGAGCGCTGGCAGCAGGGCCGCGGCGGCCAGCGCGGCGCGCCGGTAGGCGAACCAGGCCACGGCGAACAGCGCGCCGAGCAGCAGCGGCACGACGCGCGCGCGTTCGTCGGCGACCAGGCGGGCGATCGTGCCTTCGACGAGCGGCAGGCCAGCCGCGAGCACACGCACGCCCGGCGGCGCCGCCGGACGAGCCACCGCCAGCACGCGCTCGGCGACCGCGAGTTCGTCGTCTGGGCGGACCGTCACCGCCAGCAGCGAGAGGCCGGGGTCGGGCGCTGGCACGCTGGCGACGTCGATCACGCCGTCGACGGCCGCGAGTTCGTCGGTCAGCGCGGCGATCTGTTGCCGCTGCGCCTCGGGCAGCGCCAAGCTGCCAGCGGCAGCAAAGGCGAGGAGCACGACCGGATCCGACGGCAGCACGTTCGCGAGTTCGCGCAGGCGCTGCGCATCCACGCTGTCCGGGCTCTTGAGCGCGCGGTTCTGCGCGTCGACCGGCTGGTGCGGCAGGGCCAGCGCGAACCAGACCGTGGTCGCCACGAAGGCGACCCAGGCGGCTCGCCTCAGCAGATTGACGAAGGCAGACGGCATCGACGAAGTTCCTGCTCGCACACGGCGTGCCACGCTCGCGCACCGGGCGGCTCTGCGCGCTCGCGAATCGGCAGCGTGCAACTCGTGCACGACGCGTGCAAGCCTTGCATGCACGGAGCAGCCGCGCCGGGCGTTCCTGGTCGGTCGGCCCTGTTGCGCGGCGGCAGGCACGCTGCTTGCTTGGTGGAGGTCGATGGCTGGCAAACTCCTGCAGGCGCTCGGCGCGCTGTTCGTCCTCGGGCTCGTCGGCGGCGCTGCCGTGGGCTTCATGGTCCTGAAGGATCGCGTGAAGGTCGTCGTCTCGGCCGACGACGACGGCGCCAGCGGTCCCGATCCCATCGCGCTGCTCCGCGACGACGTCCGCCAGATCGCGGCCGAGTCGGGCGAACTGCAGCAGTCCATGGCGCGCAACTTCGAGCAGCTCGGCGCAGCGCTCGAGGAGCGGGCGAACGCCCGTCACGCCGAGGTGCTGGCGCTGCGTCAGGAGCTCGCGTCGGCGCGCGGCGCACTCGCGAGCCTTGCGCGCGATCACGCGGACCTGCGCAGCCAGCTCGCGGGCATGCCAGCTGCGCTGGCCGCCGCGGCGGG
>JBEITC010000453.1:0-3358 GCA_040375075.1 Planctomycetota bacterium
GAGGCGGCGACCGGCGTCGCCGTGCGTGGCTTCCGTGCGCCGTGGACGACTGCGACCAAGGACGCGTGGTGGCGACCGTTCTTGCGCGGCATCGGCCTCGCCTACGACGCGACGCAGGACGCCCAGGACGTCGACACCCAGCACGCGCATCGGCTCGACGGCGGCGGCGCCGTGCGGCTGCGCCTGTTCGCCGCTGCCGCGCTCGACCCCGAGCCGCCGCAACTGGCCGGCATGCCCGCGGCGCCCGTCGGCCCCGCGCGCGTGTCCGCGGACGAACTGCAGGCGCTGCTGGCGCGCGGTGGCGGCACGGTGGTCGCATCGCTCGGCACGCCGGTGCTGACCGCGCCGCCGCGGCCGCTGCCGCCGGAGCCGATCGTCATGCCGCGCGGCGACGCGCCGCGGTTGTGCGTCGTCGTGCCGCTCAAGGACGAAGAGCGCGGCGTGCCGGGCCTGCTGGTCGAACTGCGCGCGCTCGCCGACGACCTCGCCGACGTCGCGCGCGTCGAGTACGTGCTCGTCGACGATGGCAGCGGCGACCGCACGTGGGAGCTGCTGCAGCAGGGCGTCGCGTCGTTGCCGCGCGCCAAGGCCGTGCGCCACGAGCGCAACCTCGGCGTCGCCGCCGCGATCCGCACCGGCGTGCTGGCCACCGACAGCGCGTTCGTCGCGTCGATCGACGGCGACCTGTCCTACGACCCGCGCGAGTTGCGGGCGATGGTGGCGCTGTTGCAGCAAGGCGCCGACGTCGTCACCGCCTCGCCGTACCACCCGCGCGGCGGCGTGCGCAACGTGCCCGGGTGGCGGTTGTTCCTCTCGCGCGGCCTGTCGTTGGCGTACCGCGCGCTGCTGGGCTCGCCGATCCGCACGTGGACCGCGTGCTTCCGCGTCTACCGGCGCGCGGCGGTCGCCGAGCTGCCGCTGGCCAATCCGCGCTTCCTCGGCACCGCTGAGTGGCTGGTGCGCGTGCTGCGCCGCGGCGGCCGCGTCGTCGAGCATCCGTGCGTGCTCGAGGCCCGGTTGTTCGGCGTCAGCAAGATGAAGACGCTGCGCACGATCGGCGGGCACCTGCGACTGCTGGCGGCGGTGGCCGTGCGCGCGGTGCGCTGAGCGTTTGCTGGAAGCGCTCGCGTGGCGTCCGCGTGCCAGCGGGTGACGAGTGGGCATTCCTCGGCGCCTTCGGTCATGGACCGGCGCGCGTCCCGCCGACTGCTTGCCAGCTGCGTCGCGTTCTTCCCCGAGCGGAACGCGTGCTCGCGGGCGTGCATCTGCGCCAATCCACGGACGGCCGGCGGCCACTGTGTGTCGCCGCAGTTCGCTCGACCGTCTTTGCGTGCGGCAGGCCTCGGTGGGGCGGATTGTGGCCTGCGCTCCTTCATGTACTCTTCTCCGCCGACTCGCCCGTCTCGTTCGTCGCTCACGCGTCGACAAGGCGGCGGTCCCATTCCTCACCCTCGGTGCCCTTGCGCACCGTTCACGATCCGGAGTAGCTCATGCGTATCCTCTTCTCGGCAGTTGCCGCAGTCTCTCTCGCCAGCCTCGCGACGGCGCAGGTCGAAGGTTGGGAGCCCGGTCCCGCGACGCCGGGCATCGGCCCGATCCCGTCCGCGTGGACGTCGGTCAACGTCAGCGTCGGCGGCCCCGGCACCAACCCCAACTGGCAGGTCCGCAACGACGGCGGGGTGTTCCCGGCCTTCTCGGGCAGCACCTACGCGTGGGCGAACTACAACGCGGCCACCGGCGCCAACAACATCAGCAACTACCTGATCTCGCCGCAGGTCACGATCGCCAACGGCGCGACGATCAGCTTCTACACGCGCACCGTCACCAGCCCGGCGTTCCCGGATCGCCTGGACCTCGTGTTCAACACGACGGGCTCGACGCTGCCGGCGGACTTCACCAACGTCCTGCTGACGGTCAACCCGACGCTGACGACCGCGGGCTACCCGACGACGTGGACGCAGTACACGGCGACGGTCTCCGGCGTCACGGGCACCGTCACCGGCCGCTACGCGTTCCACTACAACCCGACCGGCGGCGGCCCCTCGGGCGCCAACTCGGACTACATCGGCATCGACGAAGTCGTCTTCACGCCCGCCGGCGGCGGCACCGCGGCGTCGAACACGTCGCTCGGCCTTGGCTGCGTGCGTGCGTTCAACTCGTTCTACCAGAGCTTCGCGGACGCGGCGGCGGCGTCGGTGGCCCTCTCGGGC
Organism: Planctomycetota bacterium; assembly: GCA_040375075.1. Taxonomy (GTDB): domain Bacteria; phylum Planctomycetota; class UBA1135; order UBA1135; family UBA2386; genus UBA2386. Next base: position 2,211 of record JBEITC010000453.1, read on the forward strand.
AACACCCTCTTCCTGGTTCCGACGGCGTCGGGCTACCAGGGCACGTGGCTGCCGGGCACGGCGTCGGCGTTCTTCGTTCCGCCGGTCGCGGGCACGCCCCTGGCGACGGCTGACGACGGCGTCGTGACGTACGCGATCACCTCGGGCTCGTTCCCGACGGCGCAGGGCCCGCAGAGCAGCGTGCTGGTCAGCGGCAACGGCATCGTCGCATGGGGCGGCGCTGGCCTCGACTACCCCGGCACCAACAGCTACACGCCCACGGCTGCCGGCATGCTGAACAGCACGCTGGGCGGCCTGTACGCGTGGCACGACTACAACGTCGCCGAGGCCGGCAGCGGCCAGATCCTCGCTGAGGAAGTCGGTGGCGTGCTCTACATCACGTTCAACGGCGTCGAGAGCTACAGCAACCCGGCGGCCGTCAATCCGAGCACGCTGCAGTTCCAGCTCGACCTCGCCAGCGGCGTCGTCAAGATGGTGTTCGTCAGCATCGACGGCAACGCCACGAGCGCCTTCGGCTCGGCCCACCTGATCGGCGTCAGCGCGCCGGGCGCGTCGCAGAACCCGGGCTCGATCACGCTGGCCACCGCGTCGGCCGGCGAGCTGCTGACGGCCAACCCCGAGGTGCTCCCGCTCGCCCTCGCCGGCGGCACGCGTCCGGTCACGGGCACGAACTGGAACCTCGACGTCAGCAACATCCCGGCGACGGGCGTGCTGGGCGTCGACGTGTTCGGCATCTCGGACCCGGGCATCAACGACCTGTTCTTCCTCGGCGCTCCGGGCTGCGGCCTGCGCGCGTCGCTGGACGTGACCAGCACGTACTTCGTCGCCGGCCCGACGCGCACGTACAGCCTGGCGATCCCGAACAACGCGGCGCTGTCGGGCTTCAACCTGTACACGACCACGGCCGTGTTCCAGTTCCCGGCCGTGAACGCGCTCGGCGCGATCACGTCGAACGGCATCCAGGGCACCGTCGGCACCTTCTGAGGTGTGCGTCGGCGCATCGGGCGCCCGGCCGCAAGGCTGAGGCGTCCGGCGCGCAACGGACCGTTCGCGCCGCGGGGGGCGCCGCGGGGGGGCCCCGGGGGGCCCCCCCCGCCCGGTGGGCGCGGCGGGGTTGGCGGGGGGGGGGGCCCCCCCGGAACCCGCGC
>JBEITC010000660.1:0-1632 GCA_040375075.1 Planctomycetota bacterium
CAGGCCGACCCGGTCAGGCCGAGCCTTCGATCCACGCGCCGCCGAGCACGCGGTCACCGTCGTAGAACACCGCCGCCTGTCCTGGCGTGATCGCGGCCACCGGTGCTTCGAACTCGACGCGCGCCTGCCCGCCGTGCGCGACAATCGTCGCCGGCGCGGCCGCATGGCGGGCCCGCACCTTGACCTGCGCCGCCACCGGCGCGCCATCGCGCGGCGCGTCGACGAGCCAGTGCACGCCGTCGACGAACATCACGTGCCGGCCGATCGCGTCGCGCGGCGCCAGCGTGACGTCTCCCGATCCGGCGTCGATGGCAACGACGTAGTGCGGCGTGCCGAGCGCAGGCAAGCCCTTGCGCTGCCCGACGGTGAAGCCGTCGACGCCGTCGTGGCGACCGACTTCGCGCCCTTGCAGGTCCACGAAGCGACCCGAAGCGCCGCCGCCGCCGCGGGCACGGACGACGTCGCGGTAGTCGCCGCTGGTGACGAAGCAGATCTCCATCGACTCCGGCTTCTCGGCCGTCGACAGGCCGTGTGCGGCAGCGAGCGCGCGCACCTCCGGCTTGGTCAGGTCGCCGAGCGGGAACAGCGTCCGCGCCAGCGCCGCGCGCTCGACGCCGAACAGGTAGTAGGTCTGGTCCTTGCCGGCGTCGCGGGCGGTGCGCAGCGCGCCGTCGACGGCGCGGGCGTAGTGGCCGGTCGCGACCGCTGCCGCGCCGATGTCGTCGGCGAGGCGGAACAGTCGACCGAACTTGAGCTGCTGGTTGCACAGCACACAGGGGTTCGGCGTGCGCCCGCGGCGGTACTCGGCCGCGAAGTGGTCCATCAGCGCGGCGAACTCCTCCTGGTAGTCCACCGCGTAGAACGCCATGCCCAATCGATCCGCCACCAAGGCCGCATCGCGCGCGTCGCTCGCCGAGCAGCACGACTTCTCCTGCGCCGACTTGCCGGCGACGCCGTTGCGCATGAAGACGCCGACCACTTCGTGGCCTTGCTGCTGCAAGAGCAAGGCGGCGACGCTGCTGTCGACGCCACCGGACATGGCCGCTAGTACGCGCATCGGCTCGATCGGACCTCGGGGCGCGACACAATGCCGACCGGCGGCTGCAACGCAACCGGCGCGCTCTCTATACTGTTTCGCCCCCCAACTCCGCCCCAACGGTCCCGATGCGCGCCTCCTACCACGTCCCCATCGCCTTCTCGCCCCTTCCGCAGCAGCCCGCCTCGACGTCGGACAAGCCGGCGGGCGCACCGGGCGCGCCGTCCACGACCGTCGCCCCTGGCGCCACGCAGGCCCCGACCGGCCCGGCCGCCCAGCCCCAGCCGTGCGGCACCGAGATGTGGGTCATGGCGCCAGCGATGCTGCTGATCATGTACTTCATGGTCATCCGCCCCGACCAGAAGCGTCGCAAGGAGCAGCAGACCCTGCTGTCGTCGATCAAGGTCGGCGACACCGTGGTCACCGTCGGCGGCCTGCACGGCGTCGTCGCCAAGCTGTCCGAAAAGACCGTCACGCTGAAGGTCGACGCCGTCCTGGCGACGTTCGACCGCGTGTCGGTCGCACGGGTGGTGCGCGATGACGCGCCCGCCCAGGCCAAGGCCTGAGCATGCGTCGGCCGGCGGCTCCGGCGCGGC
>JBEITC010000222.1:0-6416 GCA_040375075.1 Planctomycetota bacterium
CGAAGCCGGCGGCGGCGAGCAGCGGGCCGGCGTCGCCGCCGAGCTCGCCGCGCACGAACGGCAGCAGCGCGCCGAGCACGTTCGTGTTGAGGTTGAGCGAGAAGGCGGCGAGCGCCAGCGCGGCGATCGCCAGGGCCTCGCCGGGGGCCGCGCTGCGGCCCGGCGCGCTCGTCGATTCGGATGCGGACGCGTCCACCTCGGCGCGATCATCGCGCGCGGCCGCCGCCCTGTCTCGCGCCGGGACCGATTCCATCGGCGCTTCCGTCGCGCGGGCTTCCGCGCGTTGCGCGTGCGCGTATGGTTCCCGCAGCCGTGACTGCCTCGCCCTCGGAGCCCTCCTCGTGAAGATCGCAATCCTCGGCGGTGGCATCTCCGGCACCGCCCTCGCCCGCATGCTGGTCCGCGACGGCCACAGCGTCACCGTCCTCGAGAAGGCCGAGCGCGCCGGCGGCCTGTGCAAGAGCCGCCGCTACGGCGAGTTCACCTTCGACGAAGCCGGCGGCCACATCGTCTTCAGCAAGGACAAGAAGGTCCTCGACTGGCAGATCGACCGCTGCGGCGGCGAGCAGGGCGTCGTCAAGACGGTGCGCAACACCAAGATCCGCTGGCACGACCGCTGGGTGCCCTACCCGTTCGAGAACGGCGTCGGCCACCTGACGAAGGAAGCGATCGTCGACTGCCTGGCCGGCTACATCGAGGCCTACGCGCAGCGGCGCGCCGGCGTGCCGTGCCCGACGAACTTCGGCGACTGGATCCAGTGGCGCATGGGCGCTGGCTTCGGCCGGCAGTTCATGGTCCCGTACAACGAGAAGATCTGGAAGCGCGACCTGCGCACGATGGCGAGCGACTGGGTCGCCGGCCGCGTGCCCGAGGCGCCGATCGAGGACATCGTGAAGTCGGCGATCGGCATCGACACGGAGGGCTACACCCACCAGTCGGTGTTCTGGTTCCCCAAGCACGGCGGCTTCGAGACGATGGTGCGCGGCACCGTCGACGGCGGCGGCTTCACGCTGCAGTGCGGCGTCGCCGCCGAACGCGTCGAGCGCGCCGGCGACGGCTACAAGGTGAATGGCGAGGCCTTCGACCTGGTCGTCAACACCGTGCCGCTGCCGCAGGTCGAGCGCGCCTTCGCCGACATCCCCGAGCCGATCCGCGCCGACATCCGCGCGCTGCGGCCGATCTCGCTGATCAACCTGATGATCGGCGTGAAGCTCGACGAGCCGCTGCCGCCGCTGTCGTGGATCTACCTGCCGTTCCCCGAGCAGGGTCCGACCAACCGCATCACGTACTTCAGCAACTACTCGCCGCACAACGCGCCGGCCGGCCACGGCTCGTTCCTGGCCGAGGTCACCCACCGCGGCGACCTGAAGCCCGACGCGGCGTGGCTGAAGGGCGTAGTCGGCGCGCTCGGCCGCGCCGGCATCCTGCAGCCCGAGAAGGTCGTGCTGCTCGAGTGGTGCGACAACGAGTACGCCTACATCGACCAGGACCTCGAGTTCGCCAGCCGCATCTCCCGCGTCCGCAAGTGGTTCGACGAGAGCGGCTACATCACGTTCGGGCGCTTCGGCCGCTACGAGTACCACAACAGCGACCAGTGCGTGCAGCGCGCGATGCAGGTGCACGCGCACATCCAGCAGCTGGCCGCGGCCGGCAAGCCGGCGGCGCTGCGCCTGCCCTGAGCGATTTTTCGTCGTCTTGACGGAACCTGCCGCGACGCCCCCCGCGTCCAAGGGGCGTTCTGCGGGAGCCATGCCTTCTCGCAGAGCTCTTTCCCGTTCTCCGGACTGCGCTGCGCGAGCACTCGGACGCCGAGACGGCATCGCGAATCAGAGGGGTCTGTTCCTGGGCGAAAGCCCTAGGTGCAGCCGGCCAATCAGCGAGTTGGCTGGCACGTCTCGCGCTCAGCGGCGTGGTCTGGAGGGCGGGCATCATTTGCTCGAGTGTGTCCGTCGGGTTGGGGGTTCCATGCAAGATCGCCCGACGGCGTCTCCCGAGGCTGGCCCTGCGGCCAGCCTCGTCCTTTTTCCGGCCTGTTGCCCGTCGTCGACCGCGTCCTAGTGGAGGGCGCACCACCCGACACGCCGCGCGGCGTGTGGCGACTACGCACCATGGCGGAAATTGATTTCCGAGGCGCAGCGGCTTTCATACGGCAGTCCGCACAGGGCCTCACCAGCCTGCCGCGGAGTTGGGCACCACCTCCGGGAGGGACACGCGCCGATCGGCGTCGCGCGTCGCGACCGGAATCCACCGATCCACGGGCAGGGATGGAACGCAGCGCCAGCGAACTGGAGAAGGATCGCGTCCGCGACCAGTGGGCCCGGCGTGGCTTCACCTGCGACCTGTGGATCGATCCGCCGCGGCAGGTCTGGCCCGGCGCCCAGCACGAAGTCGACGTCGTCCTGCGCCTGCTCGAAGGCGAAGCGCAGATCGAACTGCCCGGCCGCACGGTGCGCATGCACCCCGGCGACGAGCTCGACATCCCGGCCGGCGCGCGCCACACGGTGCGCAACTGCAACGGCCACCCGGCGCGGTGGCTGCGCGGCTACCGGCAGGGCGAAGCCGCCACCGGCGCCTGACGGCGCGCCGCCCGCGGCGGTCCGCAGGGCGGTCCGCAGGGCGGTGATCAGGCCAGTCCGCAGGCCAGTGCGCGCTGACTCACTCGCGCAGCGTCCAGATGCCGCGCTGGCCCGGCGTCTCCTCGATGCCGACCGACAGCTCGCGCGCCACCAGCTTCGGCCACGCCGCGCGCATGCGCTCGCGCAGCGTGCGGCCGAACCACGCGGCGAGGTTCTCGGCGCTGCTGTTGCCGATCGGCAGCACGATGACCTCTTCGTGCGGGATCAGGTAGAGGCGCTCCTTGTAGCGCACTTCCACGTGGTCGCCGGTGCGCGTCGCGGTCAGCACGGGATGCTGGCCCGGCAGCAGCAGGTGCTCGTCGAGTTCGTCGCACAGCGCGCGCACGAGCGGCTTGATCTCGATGAAGTTGACCACCAGACCGTGCTCGTCGAGGTCGGTGTGCAGGTCGACGTAGACCTTGTAGTTGTGCCCGTGCAGCCGCTCGGCGCTGCCATCGGGGAAGATCAGGAAGTGCGCGGCGCTGAACTTCAGGTAGTCCTTGTCGATCGCGATCGACCAGGTCTCACGGGGTGCGGCCATGGCGGCCGAGATTACGGCATGCGCGCGGAGATTGCGTCGACGCGCCCGGGCCACGTAGCGTGACGACGTGGACCTCGCAGCGATCCCCTGGAAGTCGACGCGCCATCCCGGCATCGCCATCTGGTTCTACGCCGCCGACCGCAAGAGCGGCCGCACGCTGGCGCTGATCCGGATGGACCCCGGCTGCGGCTACCCGCGGCACAAGCACAAGGGCGAGGAGCGGCTGCTGGTGCTGCAGGGCGGCTACCGCGACGAGACGGGCGTGCGCCTCGCCGGCGAGTTCGCCGTATACGAAGACGGCACCGAGCATGGCCCCGTCGCGCTGGACGGACCCGGCTCGGCGCCGTGTGTGCTCCTCGCGCTCGCGCACGAGGGCATCCTCCCGGTCGACCGCTAGCAGCGGCCGACCGGAGGCATCAGCCCTTGCTGTACTCGGCGAGGACCTTCTCGGCGATGTTCGGCGGCACCGGCTCGTAGCTGGCCGGCTCCATCGAGTACGTGCCGCGACCCTGCGTCATCGAGCGCAGGCGCGTCGAGTACTGGAACATCTCGGCGAGCGGCACCTTGCCGGTGACGGCGCTGATGCCGCCCGGCTTGCTGATCATCTCCTCGACGAGGCCACGGCGGCTGCTGAGGTCGCCGATGACGTCGCCCGTCTTGTCCTCGGGCGCCTCGATCTCGATCTTCATGATCGGCTCGAGCAGGATCGAGTTGTTCTCCGACGCGAGGCGGAAGGCGAGGATGCCCGCCGTCTCGAACGCCATCGCGTTCGAGTCGACGTCGTGCGCCTGGCCGTCGTACAGCTCGGCGACGACCTTGCAGAACGGGAAGCCGATGCGGCCGCCGCCGGTGACCGCCGCGTGGATGCCTTCCTCGACCGGCTTGATGTACTCACGCGGCACCGAGCCGCCCTTCACGCCGTCGATGAACTTCAGCGACTCGACCTCGGGGTCGACGCTGAACTTCACGCGGGCGACGGCGAACTGACCCGAACCGCCCGACTGCTTGATGTGGCGGGCTTCGACGGTCTTCGGTCCCTTCAAGGTCATCTTGTAGGCGACCTTCGGCCGCCCGACCTTCACCGGGATCTTGTAGTCGTTCATGATCATGTTGCACTTCACTTCGAGGTGCAACTCGCCCATGCCCGAGATGACCGTCTGGCTGGTCTGCGGGTCGGTGCTGGCCTTGAACGTCGGATCCTCGCGGACGAGCTTGCCGAGCACTTCGCCGAGCTTGTCGCGGTCGCCGCCCGACTCGGGCTCGATCGACATGCTGATGACGGTCTCGGGGAAGGCCATCGCCTCGTAGACGACCGGGCTCTCCTTGGTGGACAGCGTGTCGCCGGTGATCGACTCCTTGATGCCGACGGCCGCGACGATGTCGCCGGCGCGCGCGAGATCGATCGGCTCGCGCTGGGCGGCGTGCATGCGCATCAGGCGGCCGATGCGCTCGTACTTGCGCGTGCGGCCGTTGTAGTAGCGCTCGCCCGCCTTCATCTCGCCGGTGTAGACGCGGATGAACGTGAGGTCGCCGTTGGGGTCGCTGATCGTCTTGAAGACGAGGCCGGCGAACGGCTGGTCGGGCAGCAGCGGACGCGCGACCTTCTCCTCGCTCTCCGGGTTGAAGCCCTCCATCGGCGGACGATCGAGCGGGCACGGCAGGTAGTCGACGATCGCGTCGAGCACGTTCTGCACGCCCTTGTCCTTGAAGGCCGAGCCGCAGAAGACCGGCGTGATCTTCATGTCGAGCGTGCCCTTGCGGATGGCCATCATGATCTCCTCGGTGGAGATCGGCTGGCCTTCCAGGAACTTGTTGAGCACGTCGTCGTGGCACTCGGCGACCGCCTCGACCATCTCGTCGCGGCGCTTCTTCGCCTCGTCCATGAGCTCCGCCGGGATGTCCATGACGGTCATCTCACGGGCGTCGTCATCGGCCCAGACGCAGGCGATCATCTTCACGAGGTCGACGACGCCCTGGAACGTCTTCTCCTTGCCGATCGGCATGACCAACGGCACGGCGTTGGCGTGCAGGCGCGTGCGCATCGACTGCACGGCCTTGTAGAAGTCGGCGCCGGTGCGGTCCATCTTGTTGACGAACGCGACGCGCGGGACCTTGTAGCGGTTGGCCTGGCGCCACACCGTCTCCGACTGCGGCTGCACGCCGGCGACCGCGCAGAACACGCCGACGGCGCCGTCCAGCACGCGCAGCGAGCGCTCGACCTCGGCCGTGAAGTCGACGTGGCCGGGCGTGTCGATCAGGCTCATGCGGTTGTTGCGCCAGAAGCACGTCGTCGCGGCCGACGTGATCGTGATGCCGCGCTTGCGCTCCTCCTCGAGGTAGTCCATCGTCGCCGCGCCCTCGTGCACCTCGCCGATCTTGTGGCTCTTGCCGGTGATGTAGAGGATGCGCTCGGAGAACGTCGTCTTGCCGGCGTCGATGTGGGCGATCACACCGAAGTTGCGGTAGGTGCGGATCGTCTGGACGTCCTTGCTTTCGGCCATGGGAGGAATCGTGGGCTGTGACAGTGGTTCGGAAGCCGGACCGCAGGGGCGGGCCGGCGCGGCGGAGATGGCAGTCCGGGGAGCGCTGCCGCAGCGCCCGTCCGCGCCCCCGCGGCGGCTGGCGCCCGGGAACGAAGGGCAAAGAAGGTAGCGCGCCCCCTGGCGGGGTCAACGGCTGGACGGCCTTCGGCGGGGCCGCGACGCGCCGGAGCCGGGCCTGCCATGGCACCGGCGGGTGCGCCACGCCACCCAGTCGGCGCCGCCCGGAGGCCGATGGAATCCGACGATCCGCCGCCGACTCCGCACCATGGACGCGCACCTTCGACCGCTGGCCTTCCTGTTCGCCGCCGCCTGCGCGGCCAGCGCCGCCGCCCAGACGCAGCGCACGCCCGATGACGCGCTGCGGGCGCTGCAGGACGGCAACCAGCGGCACGTCGCCGGCGCGCCGGCGCCGAAGGCCACCGGTCCCGGCGCCCGCCGCACGCAGGCGCGCGGCGTGAGCCCCCTGGCGGTCGTCGTCGCCTGCGCCGACAGCACGTCGCCGCCGGAACTCGTCTTCGACGCCGACCTCGGCGACCTCGTCGTCGTCCGCACCGCCGGCCACGCCTGCTCGCCGGAGCTGGTCGCCGCGATCGAATCCGCGTGCCTCGAACAGGCCGTGCCGCTGTGCGTCGTGCTCGCCCACGACGGCTGCTCCACCATCGCCGCGGCGCTGGCGCAGGCGGCCGCCGTGCCGGCGACCGGCGCAGGCGGCGCTGC
>JBEITC010000478.1:0-3034 GCA_040375075.1 Planctomycetota bacterium
CGGCGCGCTGGCCACCTGCAGCCGCCACAGCAGCTCCGGCCGCGTCTGGCCGAAGGCGTCGCACGCGCCGACCTGCACCAGCGCCTCGGCCTCGTCGCGCGCCGGCTGCGCGCGCTGCAGGAAGTCGGCGAACGAGCGGAACGGCCCGCCCGCCTGCCGCGCCGCCACGATCGCCTGCGTCGTGCGCGTCGACAGGCCGCGGACGTGGCGCAGGCCGATGCGCACGGTGTCGAGGTCGAGCAGTTCGTGGTCGTCGCCGCCGCCCTGCACGCACGGCGCGCGCAACGTCGCGCCGAAGCGCTTGGCGTCCTCGGCGTACACGCCGGGCGCGAAGTAGCCGGCTTCGTGGCGCAGCACCGCCGCGAGGAACGCCGCCGGCCAGCGCGCCTTGAGCCAGAGGCAGCGCCACGACAGCCGGCCGTACGACACCGCGTGCGCCTTGCAGAACGAGTAGGCGGCGAAGCGCGTCATCTCGTCCCACGCCTGCTCGATCGCCGCGCGCGGCAGGCCGCGGCGCAGCCCGGCGACGACGAACGCGTCGACCTCCGCCGGAGCCACGCCGCCGCGTTTGCCGAGCCGCCGCCGCAGCGTGTCGCCGGCGGTCGCGTCCATGCCGGCGACCGCCATCGCCGCGCGGATCACGTCCTCCTGGTAGAGCATGATGCCGAAGGTGTCGGCGAAGGCCTCGGCCAGCAGCGCATGCGGCGCGCGCGCCGGCTCGAGGCCGCGCACGCGCCGGACGAACGCTTCCTTCATGCCCGACGACGCCGGCCCCGGCCGCACCAGCGCGATCGCCTGGATGACGCGCTCCTGGCTGTCGGCCGCCATCTGCTGCAGCAACTGCCGCATCGCCGGCGACTCGATCTGGAAGCAGCCGAGCGTGCGCCCTTGCCGCAGCAGCGCCACCGCCCGCGGGTCGTCCTCGGCGATCTGGTGGAGATCGGGGACCGTCGCGCCGTGCGCGGCCGCCATCGCCGCGGAGTCGGCGACGATCGACAGCGCACGGTTGCCGAGCAGGTCGATCTTGACCATGCCGAGCGCCTCGACGAAGTCCATGTCGTACTGCGTGACGACGACGCCCTTGGCGGCGCGCTCGAGCGGCGCGTGGCGCACGATCGGATCGGGCGTGATGACGACGCCGCCGGGATGCACGCCGAGGTGGCGCGGCGCGGCGAGCAACCGCTGCGCCAGCGCCAGCAGCAGCCGTTCGCGCGCCGGCGGCAGCAGGTCGCCAGCGCCCGGAGCTTGGCCGCCGGCGCCTGCCTTGCCGCGCGCGTAGAAGCCCGGCGTGCGCCCCACCACCTCGGCGAAGTCGAGTCCCGGCCGGTCCTGCCACGGCAGCAGCTTGCTGCGCCGCGCCGCCTCCGCCGGCGGCAGGCCGAGCGCCTTCGCCGCTTCCTGGTAGGCGGCGCGCGGCCCGCAGGTCGTGTAGGTGGCGATGCGCGCGACGCGGTCGCGGCCGAAGCGCTCGTAGACGGCGTCGATCAGCTCGTCGCGGCGGCGCCAGCAGAAGTCGAGGTCGATGTCCGGCAGGTCGCCGCGCTCGGCGTTGAGGAAGCGCTCGAACAACAGGCCGTAGCGCATCGGATCGGCGTCGGTGAGCCCGAGGCAGTACGACACCAGGCTGTCGGCGGCCGAACCGCGGCCCAGGCACGGGATGCCGCGTTCGCGGGCCATGCCGGCGATGCTGGCGACGGCGAGGAAGTACGGCGCGAAGCCCATGCGCGCGATCACCGCCAGTTCGCGCTCGCAGCGGGCGCGCGCCGCCGCGTCGTCGCCGCAGCGCGCGCGCAAGCCGGCGTACGCCAACTGGCGCAACGCGTCGTCGGCGAGCACGCCGTCCGGCAGCTCGACCGGCGGGAAGATCGGCTGCGCGCGCGCCGGGAACGCCAGCGTGCAGCTCGCCAGCACCTCTTCGGCGGCAGCCAGCGCCGCGGGCTGGTCCTCGAAGCCTTCGTGTTGCCGCGCCACCGGCGGCAGGCTGCACCACGGTCCGGCCTGCGCGATGCCGCGCAGGTCGACGTCGGCGTCGCCACCGCGCAGGCCGCGGTTCCACTTCACCGCCAGGAACAGCTGGTGCAGCGCGCGGTCCTCGGGCCGCGGGAACCACACGTCGCGCACCGCGCACAGCTGCAGGTCGAGTTCGCGCGCGACGTCGATGAGCTGCTGCCGCGGCCAGCCCGGCGCTGGATCAGGCAGCTTGCGTCCGGTGGCCGCTTCCTCGGCCTCCGGCGCGTCGAGGTCGACGGGGCGGCTCGGCACGCCGGTGCGCGGCGGCAGGCCGACGCGCAGGGTCTCCGGCCCCAACCGCACCGACAGCTCGGGCAGCAGGCGCACGTCGCTGCAGACGATCCACAGGCCCTCGGCGTGGCGCTCGCACGCGCGCGCGAGATCGAACGGCTGCTCGCCGGCGGCGCCGTTGCGCTCGCTGAGCAGCGCGCACAGCGAGCGGTAGCCGGCGCGATCGCGGGCGAGCGCGACGAGCCGCCGGCCGCCGACGACGAGTTCGCTGCCGAACACCGCGTGCAGGCCAAGGCGCGCCGTCTCCTGCGCGAACGGCCACAGCCCGTACAGGGCGTTGGTGTCGGCGAGCGCCAGGTGCGACAGCCCGCAGCGGACGGCCTCCTCGCACAGCGCCTGCGGCGACGCCGGGGCGGTGAGGAGCGAGTAGTGCGTGCGCGCGAGCAGCAAAGCCACCCGCGCGGTATACCTAACAAAACACGAACATCAAGCGGGCCACTGGCGGCAGCCGGCGGCAGCCGGCGGCAGCCGGCGGCAGCCGGCGGCAGCCGGCGGCCCGCCAGCGCCGCCGACGACTATTCCTCGTCGTCGTCTTCGAAGCGGCGGCTGCCGCGCCGGCCGTGGAACGGGTCCTCGGCGCCCTCGGTGCCACCGGCAGCGCCGCGGCGCCGCTGCGACGCCCGCCGCTGCTCGATCTCGCGGGCACGCTCGTGCTTGGGCCGCGCGTCCGGGCCGAAGGCGCGCGGCCGCGAGCTGCCGTCGTCCGCTGGTCGCGGACCGGCCGGTCCAGGCC
>JBEITC010000032.1:0-16480 GCA_040375075.1 Planctomycetota bacterium
CCTTGCCGCTGCTCGACGTCGCCATGCGCAGCGGCGACGCCGGCCTGCGCGACGCTGCCTTGGCGCGCTACCTCGCGGCGAAGTCGGACGACGATGCGGCGCTGCTCCGCCAGGGCCTGCAGCGGGCGACCGCGCCGGGCACGGTCGAACTCGCCGTCGCCGGCGCCGTCGACGAGACGGCCGGCATGCGCGCCGCCGAACTCGTCGCCGCGCTGCCCGCGGACCGCGCCGTGCCGACCGGCCTGCAGATGCTGCGGCAGGCCGCCAATCCGCGCGTCCAGCTGAAGCTGTGCCAGGACCTGCTGCGCCGCGGCGTGACGACGGACCAACTCGGCGCCGCGCCGGCGCGCGTCGTCGACGCCGCCCGCCGGCTGCTGCCCAAGGCCGCCGCCTACCGCGTGCTGCCGCGCGAGGTCCGATGACCGGCGAACGCAGCCAACCCGGCGCCTGGTCGGCGGTGCTGCCGATGTCGCTGCAGACGCTGCCGCTGGGCGCGCTGGAGCTGCCGATGGCGGTCGTGGCAGCGCTCGCCAGCGCCGGCATGCACACCGTCGCCGACCTGCTGGCAGCGCCCCCGTCCGCGCTCGAGGGCAAGGGCGCGCTCGCGCAGGGCCGCGCGACGACGGTCGCCGAAGCCCTGAAGCGCGCGCTCGCCGCCGGCCTCGCGCCGCGCACGGTCACCGCTTCGGACTGGCCCACGCTGCGCGCGCAGCTGCTCGCTTCGCTCGGTGAGGACGAACGCCGGTGGTTCGAGGAGCTCGTCGGCTTCACCGAGGAGCCGCCCGCCGCCGCGACGCTGGCGCGAAGCCTGGGAACCACGACGGCGACGCTGGAACTGCGCGCGGAACGCGTGCGCGCGGCGTTCGCCAATCGCGCGCCGGAGCTGGTCGAGCGCCTGCACCGCGAAGCCGCGGCGGACCTGCGCGCCAACGACGGCGTCATGCAGGTCGAGCACGCCGCCGTCGACAGCGTGGCGCAGCGCCTCGCGCGCAGCGCGCCGGACCGCGAGCTGGGCCTGCGCCTGATCGCGTTCCTGTTCCCGCAGGAGTGCTGCCAGGTCCGCGGCGCGCTGTTCGCGATGTCGCCGCGACGCTTCCGGCGGCTGCTGCGCACGCTGCCGACGCTGGTGCCGCCCCATCGCCTGCCGCTCGCCATCGACACGCTGCTGGAAGAACTGCGCGCGCTCGACGTGCCGACGCCGCGCGGTGCGCTGCTGCACGTCCTGCGCGCGCACCTGCGCACCGCCATCGCGCTCGACCCCGACCGCGGGGAGGTGGCGATCGCCGATCCGCGCACGCCGGCGACGCGTCTGGCGGAACTGCTGCAGGAGCTCGGCCGGCCGCTCGCGGTCGCCGACCTGACGTTCGCGTACCGCGAGCGCTTCCGCGAAGGCAGCAAGGCCACGGTGCGCCGCTGCCTGCAGCAACGCGGCCTGTTCGTGCGCCTCGGCGCCGACCGCTGGGGCCTGCGCGCCGACAACCTGAAGGAACTGGCGGCGGTGGCGCCGTTGGTCGACAAGGTGGCCCGCCGCCTCTGCGCCGAGGGCGGTCGTCAGCACGTCGCCGGCCTGCTGCCCGACGACGAGCGCGACGAACGCACGGTCCACTACGTGCTCGACGGCCTCGCCAACGATCCGCGCGTGCGCATGCTCGGCCGCGGCGACGCCTGCGCCGTGACGCACCGGCGCTCGCGCGCCCTCGACATGCTGCTGCAGGCCTTCCGCAAGGCCGGCGGCGACGTCGTGCTCGGCAAGTTCCTCGACAACCAGCCCGCGAGCCAGCAGCGCCTCGTCGAGCGACTGCTGCGGCAGAACCGTCTCTTCGTGCAGCCGGCGCCGGACCGGATCGACCTGCTCGCCAACTGGCCGTTCAACGAGGAACGCATGCAACGCCTGCTGGCGTTCGTGCAGACGCAGTTGCGGCAACGCGCCGGCTACTGCCACTCCGCGGCGCTGAAGGCGAGCCTCGACAAGACCGATCTCGGCGGCGGCTGGCTGTCGCTGCCGTTGCTCGAGGACGTGCTGCGGCGCAACGGCCCGTTCGAGGTGCTGCCCGGCGGCATCGTCGCGCGCGCCGAACTCGAGCTCGTCGCCAGCGTCCGCCGCACGCTGCGCACCGCCCTGCGCGCCGCCGGCACGTCGCTGACCGTCGGCGAAGTGCTGCGCCAGCGTCCGGAGCTGGCCGAGTTCGCTCCGGCGATCGCCGACCTGCTGCGCGCCGACCCGCTGGTTCAGTCGGACGACGGCGCCCGCTTCACGATGGCGTGAGTCGCCGCGGCGCTGGCGGCCAGCCATCGCGGTCGGCCATGCGATCGCAGGCGCGCGCCACGGGCCAGGCCAGCAGGGCGCCCGCCGCGACGTCGGCGACCCAGTGGTAGCGCAGCAGGACCGTGCTCGCGATCAGCAACGCGCACGGGCCCACGAACCAGGCGAACCAGCGGCGGTTCCAACGCCAGAGGATCAGCAAGCTGGTCAGCGCCATCATGGTGTGGCCGCTGGGAAAGCAGTCCCACGGGTTCGCCTCGCCGGCGTCGATCGAGGCGCGAACCGGCTCGGTCAGCCACAGGCCCTGGACCTCGTGCTCGAAGGCGAGCACGCGATTGGGGCCGAGCGTCGGCACCAGCAGGTAGCCGAGGTAGCTGGCCAGGAAGCCGCCGACGAGCAGCAGCACCGCGCGGTCGAAGGCGGCGGCCCCCGACGCCTTGCCGGCGCCGAGCGCGGCGACGACGCAGATGCCGTAGAACGCGCCGTAGCAGAGCTGCAGCGTCTCGACCAGCCACAGCGGCATCCGGCCGACCAACGCGCCGGGATCGAAGCCGAACACGGCCCGGTCGATCGCCGCGAACGTCCACTCGTACGGCTCGGGATGCACGGCCGGCAGCAGCCAGCACAGCGCCGTGAACGTCGCCGGCAAACCGACGATGGCCAGCCCGGCGCGCAGCACGCGCGGCGCTGCGTGCGAACGGGTCAGCGCCAAGCGGCGGCTCCACAGCACGACGGCGAGCAGACCCGCGTGGAAGACGGCGCAGAGCCAGGGCGCGTGCCCGACGTGGCCGCCGCCTGCGGCGCCGAGGGTCACGGCGAGCACGCACGCGAGGTAGACCAGCCAGATGCGCTCGCTCGTCGGTTGCGGGCCGAGCACCGGGGTCGGCGCGCCGGCGCTCACGGCTGGCGCATCTCCTTGCGCGCTTCCTTGTCCTTGAGGTGCTCGCGCTTGTCGTGCAGCTTGCGGCCCTTGCCGACCCCGAGCGTGACCTTGGCGAACCCGCGGCCGCCGAAGTAGACGCGCAGCGGCACGATCGTCAGGCCCTTGATCTGCGACTTGGCCTTGAGCTTGCGCAGTTCGCGCGCGTGCAGCAGGCACTTGCGCTTCCGCTTCGGCTCGTGGTTCTGCAGGTTGCCGTGCGAGTACTCGGGGATCGTCGCGCCGAGCAACCACAGCTCTTCGCCGTCGAAGCGGGCGTAGGCCTCGTCGAGGCTGATCTGGCCGCGGCGCAGCGACTTCACCTCGGTGCCCACCAGCGCGAGGCCGGCCTCGTAGCGCTCGAGGATCTCGTAGTGGAACCGCGCCTTCTTGTTCTCGCCGACCAGCGTCTCGGCGGCGGGCTTCTTGTCGCCGGGCTTCTTGTCGGCCACTTTCTGCATCGCGGAGGGTCCTGGCTACGGCATCGCCGCGGCGCGCGCAAGCACGGCGACGCGACGGTGCGGGAAACCGCGGGCAGCCGCTTGCATCGGCAGCGGCGGTCGCTACCTTCCGCAGCCCGCACTTGTTGCCCAGGTGGCGGAATTGGCAGACGCACTAGGTTCAGGTCCTAGCGGGAGTAACATCCCATGGAGGTTCAAGTCCTCTCCTGGGCACCATTTTCCACCGCCGCGCGCCGCAGCGCGGCCCCAGCCATCGGCGGCCCTTCCAGCTGCCGGTCCGGCTTGGCGGTGAAGCCGGCGGAGCCGGCCCTGCGGTCGATCCCGTGACCCTCCGCAGTCCACTCAACCGGGACGTCCCGGTCGCTCGACCGGCCGAATTCGCGCCGCTGCGCATCGGTCCGATCACCGTCGACCCGCCGGTCGTGTTGGCGCCGATGGCCGGCATCACCAACGCGCCGTTCCGCACGTTGTGCCGGCGCTACTCGCAGGATCGCTGCCTCTACGTCAGCGAGATGATCACCGCGCGCGCCTTCGTCGAAGGCCACTCGCGCACGCTGCAACTGGCGTCGTTCGGGCCGGACGAGACCACGCGCAAGAGCATCCAGCTCTACGGCACCAACCCGGACACGTTGGCGCAGGCGACGCGCATCCTGGTCGAGGAGTGGGGCGTCCACCACATCGACATGAACTTCGGCTGCCCGGTGCGCAAGGTCACCGCCGCGGGCGGCGGCGCGGCGATCCCGGTGCGCCCCAAGCTGCTGCAGCGCATCGTGCGCAGCGTCGTCGCCAGCGCCGGCGCGGTGCCGGTGACGATCAAGTTCCGCAAGGGCATCGACGAGTCGCTGCTCACCTACCTCGACGCCGGCCGCATCGGCGAGGGCGAGGGCGTGCGCGCCGTCGCGCTGCACGCGCGGACCGCCGCGCAGCTCTACTCGGGCGAGGCGGATTGGCATGCCATCGCGACGCTGAAGGAACACGTGCGCACCATCCCGGTGCTCGGCAACGGCGACGTCTTCGAGGCATGGGACGCCTTGCGCATGCTGCGGCAGACCGGCTGCGACGGCGTCGTCGTCGGCCGCGGGTGCCTGGGCCGGCCATGGCTGTTCGGCGAACTGTGCGCCGCGCTGACCGGCAACGAGCCGCCGCCGCCGCCCGATCTCGGCGGCGTCCTGGACGCGATGCGCGAGCACGGCCGCCTGCTCGCGGCGTTCTTCGGCGAGAAGAACGGCATGCAGCAGGTGCGCAAGTTCACCGGCTGGTACCTCAAGGGCTTCCCGAGCACCAAGCGCCTGCTGCCCGCGCTGCACATGGTGAAGACCGTCGCCGAGTTCGAGGAGCTGCTCGCCGAGCTGCCGCGCGACGTGCCGTTCCCCGAGATCGCCCTGCGCGCGCGGCGCTGCAAGGACGCCAGCACGCAGACGGTCTCGCTGCCCGAGGGCTTCCTGACCGCGCGCGACGAGGACCTGCAGGTCGAGGATCCCGCCGAGATGGACGGCGGCTAGGCGTTCGCGCCGCGGCCGGCGGGCGTGGCCTGCCGTGACGCCGGCGCCTAAGGCTGGCTGAGGCCGACCATCGCGGCGAGCCTGCGGGCGTAGGCCTCGAGCACCTCGGCGATCACCGCGACGGCAGCGCCGCCGGTGGCCGCATCGCCGGCCAGCATCTCGGCCGCCTCGGTCGCGCCGTCGTGCAACGCACCGTCGAGCGCCGCACGCAACGGCGCTGGACCGAGCGCGCGCGCCCGCAGCGCGCCCAGCTGGTTCTGCGTCGACAGCAACCTGCCGAGGAATGCGTCGACCGACTCGGCGTCGACGTCTTCGGCGAACTCGTGCACGGCTTCGCCGTCACCGAGCCCGAGCCGCTGCCGCGTGCGCGCCAGCACGCGCTCGCGCAGCAGGCGCCGCGCTCGCCCCGAGGCCGCTGCGAGCACGACCTCGTCGTGCGGCTTTTGCGCCACGGGCAGCGGCAGCCCCCCCGCGCGGCGACGCGGCGGCTCCTTCGACCGATCAGCGAAGCCGCCCGAGGCGGACACCGGCGCAGTGCTGCGGAGCGGATCGGACATGGGCGCATGGGAATGATCGGAAACGGCCAAGCGCACTTGAGAGGCGCGAACCGCCCATGGCATCGCGGCGCGGCGAAACGCTCCGGCAAGACCGGAATCCGGCCGATCTACCACCCGTAGCCCCTACCAGGAGCCAACGCACCATGGACGCACGCAACCTGATCCCGATGCTCGCGCTCGCGGCCGTCGCCGCCGGCCAGAATCCGACCCAACTCGACAAGCTGACCGCTGGCCGGCTCGGCAACACGATCGCGATGCAGATCAGCTTCGCGCCGGCCAACCAACTGTTGCTGCTGTTCGCGTCGCAGACCGCGGGCCCGACGCCGCTGAACCTCGTCGACCCCGGCGACGCGCGGGTGCTGGGCGTCGGCAGCGAGCTGCTCGGTCAGGCGATCGTGATGATCACCTCGCCCACCGGCGGCGCGCTGCACTCGTGCAACGTGCCGAACAACCCGGCCCTCAACGCCTTCAAGTTCCATTGGCAGGCGGTGACCATCACCTTCAGCACGCCGCTGTTCGGCGCGATGACGAACGACGTGGTCACGCTCACCGGCCTGCCCGACACGGGCGTGCTGGCGCCGACGACCTTGGCGACGCCGCGCGCGATGGGCGTCACGATCGTCGACCGCAACAACAACCCCGCGCAGTACGACGTCGTCGTCGCGGGCGGCGGCAGCGGCTCGCTGACCTCGGCGAGCGGCGTGGTCTCGACGGAGTTGTGGGACTACCGACGCATGAGCATGGTCGCCGGCCCGGCGATGACCACGGCCCGCTCGCTGCACCTCGGCGTGCAACTGGCCGACGGCCGCACGCTGCTGATCGGCGGCGCCAACGCCGCCAGCGGCGTGACTTCGTCGTGCGAGATCTACGACCCGAACACGAACACGTTCACCGCGACGGGCAGCATGGCGACGCCGCGCGCCCTGCACGCCGCCTGCCGCCTCGCCGATGGCCGCGTCATGGTCGCGGGCGGCACGAGCACGCTGCTGCCCGACGTGCCGGCCGCGATCGCGGCGGCGCTCAGCAGCGTCGAGATCTGGAATCCGTCGACCGGCCAGTGGTCGGCCGGCAACCCGATCAGCGGCCCGCGCCTGGGCCTCGCGCTGACGCGCCTGCCCAACGGCCAGGTGATGGCTTCCGGCGGCCTGCAGTACGCGCCGGTCTTCGGCGTGCCGAACGCCTCGACGGTCGCCACCGTCCAACGGTGGAACCCGTCGACGGGCGCCTGGATCGCCGGCCCGAACATGGCGCAGCCGCGCTGCGGCCACCACGGCAGCCAGTGCGTGCTCGCCGACGGCCGCGTGCTGATGACCGGCAGCTACAACATCACGAGCTACGCGACCGCAGCCACGGCCACGCCGGGCAACGGCGCGGAGATCTACTCGCCGACGCTGAACGCGTGGTCCACGATCAACATGCCCACGGCGCGCGTGCTGCACACGACCACGCGCCTTGGTGATGGTCGCGTCGTCGTCGTCGGCGGCTCGCAGGGCACGCTGGTCGCGACGTCCCCGATCGCCAACGTCGACGTGTTCAATCCGGCGACCAACAGCTGGGCGTCGGCGCCGATGCTGCTGGCGCCGCGCGCCGGCCACGCCGCGGAGTTGATGCCCGACGGCACGCTGGTGCTGTTCGGCGGCCAGAACGCCGGCTCGGCGGTGACGACGGTCGAGACGCTGCGCTTCTGACGCGCCGACGCCGGCGGCGTCAGGGCGCGGGTTCCTTGGCCACGCGGTTGCGGAGCACGCCCAGCCGCTCGACCTCGACCTCCATCACGTCGCCGGGCACGACCGGGCCGACGCCTTCCGGCGTGCCCATCGCGATCAGGTCGCCCGGCCGCAGGGTCGTGACGCGCGCCATCGCCAGCAGCGCCGGCGCGACGCCGAACACCATCGCGCTGGTGCGCGCGTCCTGGCGGACGGCGCCGTTGACGCGCATGGTGATCCGCAGGTCGCTCGCGTCGACCGCGTCGGCCGGCACGACGAACGGGCCGACCGGGCACGACGTGTCGAACGACTTGCTGCGCAGCCAGGGGTACTTCTGGTCGCGGTCCTGGCCCTGCAGCTTGCGGGCCGTGACGTCGTTGAGCAGCGTGTAGCCGGCGACGAGCGACGACGCCGACGCGGCGTCGAAGCGCTTGGCGCCCTTGCCGTGCGGATCGTGGAAGCCGAGCACGAGGCCGAGCTCGGCCTCGTGGTCGACGCGGGTGTCGAGCCAATGCGGGATCACGACGTCGTCGCCGTGCGCGACGAGCGTGTCGGGCAGCTTGGCGAAGAAGATCGGCTCGGGCGGCGCCTCGGCGCCGAACTCCTTGGCGTGCGCGACGTAGTTCTTCGCCAGGCACAGGATCTTGCCGCCGCGCGCGACCGGCGGCAGGAAGCGCGTCGGCGCGGCGATCGTCGGCGCCTGGGCGATGCGCACGGCGAGGTCGGCGGCGCGCAGCGCGCCGGCGGCGAGCAGCGCGACGACGTCGAGCGGGCCGAGGTCGACGAAGCGACCGGCCGACGGGTCGACGGCGCCAAGGCGCGCGCCGCCGTCGGCGCCGACGAAGCGGCACCACGCCGGCACGGCCGGCATCGCCAGCGGCTGGACGATCATCGGCACAGCTCCAGCGCCGTCAGCGCGTAGCAGGTGCAGAGCAGTTCCTGGCCCTCCATCCAGCGGTCGTTCTTGCCGTTGCGCCACGTGCCGTCGGCCGACTGCATGCCTTCGAGGTGCGAACGCAGCGCCTTGCGCCATTCGATCTGCGCCACGAGCGCCGGGGACTTGCCATCGGTGGCGGGCTGGGTCACGCGCACGGACGCGACCTTCGCGGCGTCGAGCGCCTGGGCGAGCACCATGTAGTAGTAGAAGAGGCCCTGGTACTGCACCTTCTCGCCCATCGCCGGGTCGGCGCCGGGATTCACGGCGAGCGTCCAGTTGTCCTGGATCCACTTCACCGCGGCCTGCACGCGCGCGTCGTCGCCGGGGACGCCGGCGAGCGTGTAGCTCTTCAGCAGCGCGTACGTCATCGAGCCGTAGCTGCGCGGCGACGACTTGCCGTCGGGCTGCACGACGTACCCGGCATTGCTGTTGCCGGGGTAGTAGCCGGCACCACCGTCGTCGCCGCTGGTGGCGTCGAGCACGACGCCCTCGCGGTCGGGATCCGGCACCTTGCCCTGGAAGTCGTTCACCGACTTCAGGTTCTGGGTCCGCTGCAGGAACGTCAGCGCCTTCTGGAAGGCCTCGTGGTCGGCCGGCAGGCCGGTCTCGCGCAGCGCCTGCAGCGAGAAGTGCAGGTTGCTGAGGTCGCCGCGCTGGCTGTTGCCGTAGCCGATCGAGCCGTAGTCACGATCGCTGCGCGCGTAGCCGTTGGCCTCGGCGTTCTGGAAGCCGAGGATCGCCTTCTGCGCCTTGGCCAGCGCCGGCGTCACGCCGGGACCGCCCCAGCGGGCCAAGGCGCCGACGACGAGGCACGTGGTGTAGTTCGGCACGTTCTCGCCGAAGGTGCCATCGGCGTTCTGACGGGCGAGCAGCCACTCTGCGCCCTGGTCGATGGCCGCCTGCTCGGCGGCGCTGCGGCGCGCCTTCGGCTTGCTCTGCAGCGCGTAGAGGCCGAAGCCGGTCATCGCCGCGTCGGGAAACGTCTTGCCGGCGTAGCTGGCCTCGAACACGCCGTCCTTCTGGCGCGCCATCAGCCACGCGAACGCCTTCTCCTGTGCTTGCGACCAGGTCGCCTCGGCCGGCGCCGGCTCGGCGCCGTCGAGCTTCTTGTTGGCGGCCTGGCAGGCGACGAGGCGAAGCAGCGCGTCGGCGGCTTCGGCGTGGTTCATGCCGGCGCGCGATTGCCGCCACGCCTTGGCCTTGCCGGCGGCGTCGGCGCCCAGGTGCTGCGGGAAGACGTCGGCGCGCACGCCGTCGAGCACCGCCACGACGGCGGCGTCGAAGCCGGCCACCGACGCCTGCGTGCGCGCCAACCAGGCCTGCGCCGCCGCGATCTCTTCGGCGAAGCGCGGCTCGAGCGGCAAGGCCGCCATCGCATCGACGGCCCAGGCGGTGGTCGCCGCGTCGCCGAAGCTGCCGTCGTTGCGCCGCTGCGCGATCAACGCCTGGACGGCCTGGGTCACGGCCGGCACGTCGCCGGGGTAGTAGTAGCGACGGTGGCAGCGCGCCATCGCAGCGAGGATCTTGGCGCGCGCCTCGACGTTCTCGCCGCCGAGCGGCCAACCGTTCGCCTTGGCGTCGTCGGTCAGCGCCCCCACCAGCGCGTCGACCTCCTCCTTGAAGACGACGCCCTTCTTGCGCGCCAGCGCCTCGGCGCCCTGCGGCGACGCCGCGGCCGGGAGCAGCGGCGCTAGGGCCAGGAAGGCGGACAGGACGACGCAGGAGCGGCGGCGGTTCATGCGGGTTGGCCCGGCAGGATACGGAAGGGCCCGGGGCAGAGCGACAAACGGGCGCGCGACCATCCCGGTTCAAGCGTGGCGCCGTGCTGCCCATGCCATCGTCGCCACGCGCGCGCGGCAGGTCCGGCGTCCGGCCCGACCGTCTCAGACGGGGCAACGTCGGCCGTCTACGGTCCTCCGTGCCGCGCCTGCGCGCTATCCTCCTGCGCCATGTTCCGCGACCGGACCGTCTCGCTCGTCATCCCCGCGTACAACGAGGAAGAGACGATCCGCCAGGTGGTCGAGGAGTTCCGCGCCGAGCCGCACCTCGACGAGATCGTCGTCGTCGACAACAACTGCAAGGACCGCACGGCCGAGTTCGCCGCCGCCGCCGGCGCGCGCGTGGTCAAGGAGTCGAAGCCGGGCTACGGCGCAGCGCTGATGGCCGGCATGTCGGCCGCCAAGGGCGACATCCTCGTGCTGGTCGAAGCCGACGGCAGCTTCCGCGCGCGCGACGTCGTCAAGCTGCTCGTCTATCTCGACGACGCCGGCATGGTGATGGGCACGCGCACCACCAAGCAGATGGTCGAGCAGGGCGCCAACATGCGCTTCATGCTGCGCTGGGGCAACGTGTTCATGGCCAAGTTCCTGCAGCTGTGCTGGATGCGACCGAGCGAGCCGCGCTTCACCGACGTCGGCTGCACCTTCCGAGCGCTCAGCAAGGCGACGTTCGACAAGATCCGCCACCGCCTGCAGATGACCGGCCCGGCGTTCTCGCCGGAGATGATGTGCGCAGCGCTGCAGGAGCGCTGCCGCATCATCGAGGTGCCGGTGACGTATTCGCAGCGCATGGGCGGCGAGAGCAAGCACTCCGACACCTTCGCGCGGCAGGCGAAGACCGCGTGGAAGATGTTCCGCACCATCTGCCGCAAGCGCTTCCTCGAACGCGGCGCGCCGATGCCGGCGCGGGTCGGGAGCTGACACCGTGGCCGCCGACCGCCGCTCCGACTCGCTCGAGATCGAACGCTGCCAGCTCTGCGGCGGCGCCGAGCGCACCGTGCGCTTCCAGGACGGTCCCTACCGGGTCGTCGAGTGCTCCGGCTGCGGGCTCGTGTACGTGACGCCGCGACTGCAGGGCGAAGCGCTGCGCGCCGTGTACGACGAGGGCTACTGGAAGAGCTCCAACCCCAAGCAGCGCGGCTACGCCGACTACGCCAGCGAGTCGCCCCTCTACCTCAAGACCTTCGGCAAGCGCATGACGCTGGTCCGCAGGCACCTGCCGGCGAAGGCGCGCATCCTCGACGTCGGCTGCGCTGCGGGCTTCTTCCTGCGCGTGGCGCAGCGCGACGGCCACGACGTGCACGGCGTCGAGATGTCGGCAGCGATCGCCGGCGAGGCGCAGAAGGCGCTCGGCAGCGACCGCGTGCACATCGGCACGCTCGACGAGGCGATCGCGGCGAAGGGCCACGCCCCGGCCTCGTTCGACCTCGTGACGCTGTGGGACGTCGTCGAGCACGTGCCCGATCCGCAGGCGCTCCTGCGCACGATCCGCGGCCTGATCAAGCCGGGCGGCAAGCTGCTGCTCGAGACGCAGAACGTCGCCTCGCGCTGGGCCCGCCTGCTCGGGCCGCGCTGGCACCACTTCAAGCACGACGAGCACCTCTACCACTTCACCCCGGCGACGATCCGCCGGCTGCTCGCCGACTGCGGCTTCGAGACGCTCGAACTCGGCGCGGCCTACGCCGGCAAGTACGTGTCGTTCGGCTTCCTGGCCGAGCGCGCCGGTCGCCTGGGCCGCGTCGCCGGATGGCTGGCGAGCCCGCTGGCGCTGCTGCGCGGCGTCAGCCTCTACGTCAATCCGCACGACGAGATGATCGTCGTGGCGCAGGCGCGCTGATCGCTCGGCGATCGGGGCGCCGCGATCGGGGCGCCGCGCGAGGGGCGCCGCACGAGGGGCGCCGCACGAGGGGCGCAGCCGTCGGGCGCGCCACCGGCACTGCCAGGGCGGGCGCACGTGGCGCCCGCCAGGCGGCTCACTTCGCCGCCGGCTTCTGCTGCTCCATCTCGCCAACGTCGCGCTTGAGGTCGTAACGCGCCTCGAGCGCCTCGATCGTGAACGCCTGGCGATAGGCCAATCCGGCCTGCGTCGCGGCGTAGTCGGCGTAGCCATCGCCGGTGCGCAGCGACTCGAAGTCGCGGCGGGCGACGTCGGCCGGCGTCAGCGGCTCGGCCTTGGCGCAGGTCGCGACGTAGTAGGCGCGGCCGGCGAAGTCCTGCAGCACGCCGGTGGACTCGCCCGGCTTGAGCTTGCTGTGGCTGCGCCACAGGAAGACCACCGCCGGCGCGTTGCCCTTCTCGAAGCGCGGGTCGCGCTGCGAGAGGTCGCGCGGCAGCGGACCGAGATCGGCGACCGTGAAGCCGGACTCGGCAGCGGCGGCGTCGAGCACATCCTTGTAGAGCTTCTGCGCCTCGGTCCCGATCTCGCTGGCGATCGCGGCGGTGACCTCCGCGTCGAAGCCCGCCTTGCGCGTGTCCTTCTGGCCGAGCTCCGTGCGCTTGACGCCCAGTTCGGTCTGCCAGCCGGCGTGCATGCGCGTGCCGGGCTGCAGGCGCGCGACTTCCTTCTCGGCCGCCGCGACGCCTTCCTGCGTCTTCTTCTCCCACTCGGCGAGCTTCTCGTCGACGCGGGACGCCTTCTTGCCTTCGAGCTCGGCGACCTTCTCGGGCATCTTGGCCTTGGCGAGCCGCAGCAGCGCCTCGTCCATCTTCTTCTTGGACTCCTCGCCCAGGGCCTTGGCCTTCTCGGTCCAGTAGGCGCCCTCGGCGAGCGGCTTGAGCGTCTCCCACGGCTTGAGCGGCAGCGGCTCGACGTTGCTGGCCTGGTAGAGGATCACGGCCTTCGTCGTGCGCCCCGGCGCGAACGACAGGTCGCCCGCCGTGCGCAGACCGGCGGCCTGGCTCGCGTTCGACCACTTGCCGAGCTCGGTGCCCAGCGCGTCGAGGTCCTTGAGCTCGTCGCCGGTCTTGAGGCCGGTCGTCGCCTTGACGACGAAGCCCTTCTTGTCCTTGGTCAGGTCGAGGAACGCCGCCGGGAAGTCGAAGCCGGCGCGGGCCGCTTCGACCGCCTTCTCGGCGGCGGCGACGGCCGCCTTGAGCGGCGCGACCTTGGCGTCGTTGCCGGTGACGATCGCCTGCAGCGAGTCGTACTCGGCCTGCAGGCGCGCGACGACGCCCTTCAGGGCCTCGTCGTCAGGCTTCGCCTTCAGCTCGGCGCTCTTGGCCTCGAGGTCGGCCTTCGCCGGATCCATGCGAAGCGTCGCCTCCTCCAGCTGGATGTTGGCGGTGTTGACCTCGGCCTGCGCCGCCGCGACGGCGTCGTTCTGCGTCTTGACCGAGTCGTTCTGCCGCTCCTTCACGGCCGCGAGCAGCATGTTCATCACCTGCTCGGCCTGCAGCACGCGCGTCAGTTCCGCCTTCACGGCGGGATCGTCGGCCGGCTTGAACTGGCCGTCGCCCTCGAGCTTGAAGCGCGCCTCCTTCTCCACTTCGTAGGCGCCCTTGAGCTGATCTTCGCCGACGGTGAAGTCCTTGAGCCAGCCGTCCTTGAACTGCTCGGGGTCGAACTGGCCCTCGGCCGTCAGCAGGGCGCCGATGCGGATCTCGGCGCGCGGCGGGTCGTAGGCCTGCATCATGCGCTTCTGGCGCTCGTCCTTGCCGTCGAGCCACTTCTTGAGGTCGTCCTCGGACAGCGGCGTGGCCTTCTTCAGGTCTTCCTCGGCCTTCTTCTCGTCGAACGACGCGACGTGCAGCGTGATCTTCTCGCGGTCGCTGATCGACTGGCTCATGACGTGAGCCTCGGTGCTGTCGAGGGCGAGCGTCTGCAGCCGGACGTAGGCGCCGATGCGCATCGCTTCGGCGACGATCTCACGGTACTGGGCGATGGACGCGAAGCGCAGGTCGGTGACCAACTTGCCGACGCTCGGCGACTTCATCAGCTCGCGCATCGACTCGATCGCGCGATCGACCTCGGCCATCGAGTAGCCGATGCCCTCGGCGATCGCGGCGCGGCGCAGGATGGCGTACACCGTGCCCAGTTCGCTCTGGTTCTCCTTGCCCGGATCGAGCGGCGGCAGCACGCCCGGCGGGATGCGGCCGAACACGAAGCCGGCGAGTTGGCGGCCGTACTCGAAGTCCTCGGCGACCAGGGCCTCGCGCTTGCCGTTGACCAGGATCGTCGAGGTCGACGACTGGTCACGGAAGACGTCCGACACGAGCGACGTCATCGGGCCCGTGATGGAGAAGGTCAGCAGCGTGAAGATGCCCGCCGTGTAGAGCAGCAGCTTCTGCTTGCGGCGGAAGAAGCCGTAGATGCCGCTGCCCTCGTCGTACTGGGCTTCGGGAGGCGGCGCGGAGGCGGAAGGCGTTTGGACGGGATTCGTCGCCATGGCAAGTCGGACAGGATACCTGGGGTCGGTGCGCCGAACGAACGGCGGACCGCGAATGTGTCAGGGGATCAGCAGGCGGCGGCGACCGCCTCGGACGTGAGCAGGATCGGGATGGCGTCCTGAATCGGATAGAGCCATGCCCCGTCCTTGGTCGCGAGCGCACCGGCCCATGCCACCGCGACTTGCGCGCCGCCGCGATTCTTGCAGGCGCCGCGCGCGATGGCCGCGTTGACGGCGGCGAGTTCGGCGGCGGAGGCCAGCCGCAGCGGCTGGCGGGTCGAGGGGCAGACGAGCATGCCGAGGAACTGTTCGTCGATCATTGCGGGGCTGGTCCGGGCGGCGGGAACTGGTGAGGGCGGCAGGGCTCGAACCTGCGACCTACGGCTTAAAAGGCCGCTGCTCTACCGGCTGAGCTACGCCCCCGAGATCGCGGGAACCGGTATCGCGGGGGAAGGATGAGACCCGCGCCGGCGCGCCGGCGCAAGGGCCGTGGCGGCCCCGGGCGACCGGATCGGACCGGCCGGCGCCTGCGGTCACTCCTCCAAGATCTCCTTCGACTTCAGGCGGAAGGACTCGTCGAGCTTCTGCTCGACCACCTTGAGCTCCTTGTCGACGGCCTCGTGCGCCTTCTTGCACTGGTCCTCGGTCAGCTTGCCGTCCTTCTTCATCTGGTCGGCGAACTTGTTGGCGTCGCGGCGCTCGTTGCGCAAGGCCACGCGGTTCTGCTCGATCAGGTCCTTCACCTTGGCGACGAGCTTGTGGCGCTGCTCGCCGGAGAGCGGCGGCATGGTCAGGCGCAACTGCTTGCCGTCGGACTGCGGGTTGAGGCCGAGGTCGGACTTGTGGATCGCCTTCTCGATGTCCTTGACCACCTGCGACGAGCCGTCGAACGGCTTGATCATCAGCTGGCGCGGCTCGGGCACCGAGATGTGCGCGATCTGGTTCAGCGGCGTCGGCGTGCCGTAGTAGTCGACGCGGATCGTGTCGACGAGCGTCGGCGACGCGCGGCCGGTGCGGATGCTGCCCAGTTGCTCCTTGAGGTGCTTGAGCGTCTTGTCCGTCTTCAGCTTCAGGTCGTTCAGGAGGGAAGCGTAGGGTTCCATGGGATTTGGTTGGCGGGGCGTTTCGCTCAGCAGACCCACGTGCCGATGTCTTCACCGCGGACCGCGCGCTCCATGTTCCCTTCGACGAACGTGTCGAAGACCATGATCGGCATGCGGTTCTCCATGCAGAGCGTGAACGCGGTGCGGTCCATGACCTTGAGGTCGCGCTCGAGGGCCTCGGAGAACGTCAGCCGCGCGAACTTCTTCGCCGTCGGGTCCTTCTTCGGGTCGGCGGAGTAGACGCCGTCGACCTTGGTGGCCTTGAAGATCGCGTCGACGGCGAGCTCCGTCGCGCGCAGGGCCGCGGCGGTGTCGGTCGTGAAGTACGGGTTGCCGGTGCCGCCGGCGAGCACGACGACGCGGCCCTTCTCGAGGTGCCGGATGATGCGGCGCCGGATGTAGGGCTCCATCATCGTCTTGATCTCGACGGCGCACGCGGCGCGCGTCTCGACGCCAGCGCGCTCGAGGCCGTCCTGGAGGGCGAGCGCATTGATCGCCGTCGCCAGCATGCCCATGTGGTCGGCGGTGGCGCGGTTGGTGCCCATCTTGGCGAACTCGGCGCCGCGCAGCAGATTGCCGCCGCCGACGACCACCGCGACCTCGACGCCGAGCCGCTGCACGCGCGCGATCTGCTGCGCGACGTCCGCCACCACGGTCGGCGACACGCCCGAACCGTCGTCGCCGAGGCTCTCGCCGCTGATCTTCAGGAGGATGCGCTGGATCTTGCGCGGGGGCTCGGCGACGGCTCGGTGCTTCGGGTCGGACATGGTGCGGCGTTCGGCAGCAAGCCTAGGGGCAGGCCGGCGTCGCTGCGAGAGCGCAGCGGCGCGATCCGGGCCGACAAGACGACCCTGCGCCGCAAGCAGGCG
>JBEITC010000571.1:0-2207 GCA_040375075.1 Planctomycetota bacterium
CGCCGACGAGGAACGCGACGTCGCGGCCCTGCTGCAGCCATTGGCCGAAGCGGTCGGCGAGCTGCTGCGACGACCACGGCTCGCCGCGTTCGTCGAGCGCCACGATCCAGGCGCCCTTCGGCGCGGCGGCGAGCAACCGCGCCGCCTCGGCGGACTGCACCTTCGCCGTGGTCGCGCCGCTGGTGCGCGGCTCGGGCTTCACCTCGACGAGCTGGAAGCCCCACTCGCGGGGCAGCCGCTTCTCGTCTTCGGCGCAGCCTTCCTGGACCCAGGACGGCTGCTTGTGCGAGACCGTGAGCAGACGGACCTTCATCGGCGCGCGCTCACCAGATCGGCTCGAAGCGCTTCCACTGGAACGGATCGCGGCGGATCGCCTCTTCGACGTCGTGCGCCAGTCGCTCGATCGCGACGCGCAGGTCGGCGTCGCGGTCGACGGTGCGGGCGACGCGGAACGGCTTCTTGGCGACGACGCGGTAGTGGCGCCGTCCCATGCGATAGACGAACGTCGGCACGATCTGCACCTCGGCGGCGCGGGCCAGCGCGACGGGGCCGACCGGCATCTGCACCGGCTTGCCGAAGCAGCTCGCGGCGGTCGCCAGCATGCCCTTCTTGGCGCGGTCGGCGGCGAGGCAGACGACGTCGCCCTGGCGCAGCGCGCCGAGCAGCGAGGCGCCGAGCGCCGTGTCGTCGTCGAGGAAGTGCGTGACGATCTTCACGTGCGGGTGCGCGTCCAGCATCGCGGCGACCTTGTCCTGCGTGCCGGCGTGCTCCTCGCGCTCGCGGATCACGTGCAGACGGCGCTTGCCGTCGGTGACCGGCATCAGCTGGCCGATCTCCCACATGCCGATGTGGGCCGTGACGATCATGAAGCCCTTGGGATCGGATAGCAGGTCCGGCCACTCGTCGCCCTCGAACTCGACCTTCGGCTTGAAGTCGGGGCGGAACTGCTCGAAGCGCTCGAGCAGGCACCACGCGTGCTCGCGGAAGTACCGGTAGATGCGCGCCTGCCGGCGGAAGAAGCCGGCCTTGCCGAGGATGTGGTCCAGGTGGCGCGTGACGATGCGCCGCGGGCGGATCAGCAGGCAGAAGAAGATGCCGCTCCACAGCCAGACCATCGTGACCGCGCGGAGTTCGCCGCCGCGCGCGACCCACAGCAAGGCGTCGAGCCAGAACGTGCCGGTGATGTGCAGCTTGCCGAGCATGCGGCGCGCCCACGTGTCGCCGCGCGCGGCCGCCTTGTTCTCGGCGGCGCGGGCGAGGTCGAGCGCGTTCTGGGCGGGAGCGGAGGTCGGCGGCGAGGAGGTCACGCGGGCGCGAGTTCGGGGGGCGGCACGTTAGCCGCGCCGGCAGGGCGACCGCAACGCGGCGCGCGATTCAGTCGCCAGCGCGCGCCGACGCCGCCGACGCGGCGAAGAACACGCCGACGAGCAGCAGCGCGCCGCCGACCGGCACGAGCACGATCGCCAAGCCCGGATCGGCGCCGAGCGCGAACACGCCCGCGGCGAGGAAGCCGAGCGGCATCAGCACCGCCGCCCAGCGCAGGCACGAAGCCGCGCGGCCGAGCCGCGGCGCGCCGGCCGGCATCGTCGCGGCGAACGCCAGCTGCACGAGCGCGAGCAGCGTGCCGTGCACGTGCGCCAAGGTCAGCAGCAGCCGCCGGCCGTCGTTGCCGACGTCGAGGTACCAGCCGACCTTGAACGCGTGCAGCGCTTCGAGCAGCAGGCCGAGCGTCAGCCAGACGAGCAGCGACCACCAGCCGAAGCGCTTGGCGGCGTCACGAGGGTCGGCGGCGGTCGGCTTCGAGGTCACGCACGCAGCCTACCGCGCGATCTGCTCGCGCTACACTGCGCGCGCGCATGGACCCGTTCTTCCACCTCGTCGAACGCAAGATCGACGAAGCCGAGCGCAGCGGCGCGTTCCGCGGGCTGCCCGGCGCCGGCAAGCCGCTCGTCCTCGAAGACCTCGACGGCGTGCCCGCCGAACTGCGCGCCGGCTACCTGCTGCTGAAGGCCAACGGCTTCGTGCCGCCGGAGCTCGAGGCGCGCAAGGAATGGCTGCGGCTGCAGGACCTGCTCGCGGCGTGCCACGACCCGGACGCGCGCGCCGGTCTCGCCGAAGCGACGCGGCGCGCGCATCTGCGCTGGCGGCTGTTCGCCGAGCAGCGCGGCGGCAGCGCGGCGTGGGTCGAGTACGCCGACGCGATGGCA
>JBEITC010000213.1:0-6590 GCA_040375075.1 Planctomycetota bacterium
CGCTCGCCGCGCCGTCGCTCGCCACGCCGTTCTCCCGTCCGCGCCCGCGAATCCCCGGCGGCGCTGTGATAAAGAACCGCGCCCGTATGCCGCTTCCGATCCTCGAGTTCGTCACGCGCAACTACAAGAACTTCAACTCGCGCCAGCTGCGCGATGCGACGTACGCCTACTGGGAGCACGTCCGCGGCGGCGGCCGCATGTACTGGGCGGTCGCTGGCGCCATGTCGTCGGCGCAGCTCGGCATCACGCTCGCGCCGGCGATCCGCAGCGGCCTGGTCCACGGCCTGTCTGTGACCGGCGCCAACCTGGAGGAGTCGCTGTTCCGGCTGGTCGCGCACCACTCCTACAAGGACTTCCCGGACTACCGCTACTTCACCAAGAACGACGACACCAAGATCCTCGAGCAGCGCATGCGCCGTGTCACCGACACGAGCATCCCCGAGGACGAGGCGTTCCGCGCCGTCGAGAAGATCCTCGTGCCGATGTGGGTCGAGGCGACCAAGAAGGGCGAGCGCCGCTTCTGGCACGAATACTTCTACGACCTGATCAAGCGCCTGCCGGCCAAGCTCCACGAGGGCAACAAGGACGACTGCTGGCTGCTGGCGGCGGCCGAGAAGAACCTGCCGATCGTCGTCCCCGGCCACGAGGACTCGACGTTCGGCAACATCTTCGCGAGCCACGTCAAGCTCGGCGAGTGCAGCGCGTCGATCGTCAAGAGCGGCATCGAGTACATGGCGCAGCTCTACGACGACTACCGCCGCCTGTCGCAGGGCAAGGGCATCGGCTTCTTCCAGATCGGCGGCGGCATCGCCGGCGACTTCCCGATCTGCGTGGTGCCGTCGATCAAGTACGACCTGCAGGAGAAGGTGCGCCCGTGGGCGTACTTCTGCCAGATCAGCGACTCGACGACGTCGTACGGCAGCTACTCGGGTGCTACGCCCAATGAGAAGATCACCTGGGACAAGCTGACCGAGGACACGCCGATGTTCGTCGTCGAGTCCGACGCCACGATCGTCGCGCCGCTGATGCTGCAGGCCCTGCTGGAGTGCCAGTCGGACCCCAAGGCCGCCGACGCGCTGATCAAGCAGGCGAAGAAGCACCACGCCAAGTCGCTGGCGCGCTGACCGCCGCGCGGGCGGCCTGCGCGGCCGCCCGTCCCCGCCATGCTGGCCCAGGAAGAGTCGCTGACGCTCGACCCGGCCGCCGGCTGGGCGCTGGCGGCGCTCGCCGCCGTGCTGCTGCTGGTCGTCGGCCGCGAGCTGCGGCAGGTGCCGGGCAAGCTGCTCGTGCTGATGGCGGCGGCCTTCCTCGACATGGTCGGCCTGTTCATGGTGCTGCCGATCCTGCCGTTCTACGTCCGGCAGCTCGGCGCCGGCTCGACGCTGTTTGGCGTGCCGATCGGCGAGGGCGCGCTGACCGGGCTCGTCGTCGTCTCGTTCACCGTCGCGCAACTGCTGAGCGCGCCGTGGTGGGGGCGCTTCTCGGACCGCTTCGGCCGCCGGCCGGCGCTGATGGTCGCGCTCGCCGCGTCGTCGGCGGCGTTCCTGCTGTTCGGCTTCGCCGAGTCGCTGTGGCTGCTGGTGCTGTCGCGGCTCGTGCAGGGCGCGGGCGGCGGCACCGTCGGCGTCATCCAGGCGTACGTCGCCGACGCCGTGCCGTCCGAGCAGCGCGCCAAGGCGCTCGGCTGGCTGTCGGCGGCGACCAACCTCGGCGTCGCCTTCGGGCCGGTGCTCGGCTCGGCGGCGATCGGCTTCGGCGAACTCGACCTGTCGCCGCAAGACGGCGCGCAGACGCTCGGCCGCGCCGCGCCCGGCGTGCTCGCCGCGCTGCTGTGCGCGCTCAACGTCGTGTTCGCGTGGCGCTTCCTGCCCGAGTCGCAGGACCAGCAGCCCAAGGCCAAGCCGGCGACGACGCCCGGCGCGGCGGTGCGGCTGGTGCTGGCGCAGCCGCGGCTGCCGGCCTCGCGCCTGATCCTGACCTACGCGATCGCGATCGGCGCGGCACAGGGCGTCAACCCGACGCTCGTGCTGTTCCTCGGCGCGCGCTTCGGCGTCACCGAGCACACGATCGGCTGGTACTTCATGTACATCGGCGCGCTGTCGGTGCTCGCGCGCACGCTGCTGCTCGGCCGCGCCGTCGACGCGCTCGGCGAGGCGCGGCTGTCGCGCGTCGGCATCGTGCTGCTCGCCGCCGGCCCCGCCGCGATCCCGGTGACCGGCTCGTTGGTCGGGCTCGCGGCCGCGACCGCGCTGCTGCCGGTCGGCATGGCGCTGACGTTCCCGTGCGTCACTGCGCTGCTCAGCAAGGTGGTGCCCAAGGAGGAGCGCGGCATGTACATGGGCCTGCAGCAGACCTTCGGCGGCGTCGCGCGGCTGGTGGCGCCGCTCGCCTATGGGCTCGCCTATGACGAACTCGGCGCCGGCGCGCCGTTCTGGCTCGCCGGGGCGGTGGTGGCTGCGACCTTGGCGCTGCGCGCCGGCGGTCAGTTGCCGGTCGGCACGTTGCGATGATCGCTGGTCGGTGGGCCGCAGGCGGGCACGTGGACGGGCGGAGGTGACCAGGGTCAAACCATGTGCACGGGTTGGACCCGGTTCCTCCGCCGCGCAGCTATGGTCGGGTCGGTTGACATCAACGCATCGTCGTGGCACCATCCGATTCCATGTGGGCGGATATGCCGTCCCACATTGGAGGAGGATCATGATCGATGCGCTTCGAGTCATCGGGATGGCGCTAGCCACCCTGCTTCTTGCATCTGCGAAGGTCGCCGCGCAGGAGGGGTGCTCCGCGAACGGGGGAGCCATCACCCATCCGGGGCTGCCATTCGTGCCTGGATTGCCTGGCCATAGCATTATCGTTCAGGGCAACCTCAACCTCGTCGGCTACGTGAACGGCACCTGTCCGGGGCCGTCGGGCTGCACGTTCACCTATCAATCAAACGTCACGGTAGACGTTTCTCCAGCAACCACACCAGTCGGTGGAGAGCTGTGTCTGACCCAGGCTCTGGGCACAATCGTGCTTCTGTGTGGGCCTGCGCCCGCTGGCTTGCTCGCTCCCACAGCAGTGCCGGGGCAGTATTCGGCTGGCTTCGGCAACGTGGATCTGTCCGCTGGTTGTGGCGAGACGTTCGAGTGGACCTTGCGCATCTGGTTCGACTGGGGCGGACTCGGAGGCCCTCTGGTGCTGCCCATCTTGACAGCCATGTTGCAGTGCACGGGTTGTTGAGTTGGAGCGCTCCATGCAACTTCGCCAAAGGCTGACTGCCGCAACGATTGTTGCGGCGGCACTCGTGCTTGCGATCTATGCGCTTTCGTGGCCGTTCGAGCGGAACGCCCCTCCGCTTCCGAGTTTGCCGGACCAGCCGCCAGCCAGCGGAGCGGTGCTCGAGGAGGGTTCCTTGCTAGTGGCCAAGGAAGTCCCCGTCGCACCGGATCCGGCAGAACGTGTGGCGCTAGAGGGCCAGCAGCCGGCGACAGGAGATGTCCCTGTCCCGAAGACGTTCAAGGAACAACTGAAGGCAGTCGTTCTCAGCATGCAGAACCATGGCGGGGTCTCGAAGGACAGGCTCTACCGCACGCTCGACAACGTGGACGACGTTGCCAGGAATCTTGCCTTCAACCCAGATGGCAAGATGCTCACGGCCGAACAGCGCATCGAGCTGGCGGCGCTCGTCAAGGAGCAGAACGACGCTTCCGATGCCGCGGGCGCGGTGTATGGAGAGGCGAGCTTCCAAGCGACTCTCCGCGCGCTCCAGATGGACCAGGTCGTTCGCATCGAGCCTGGACGCACGGCTGCCGAGAACTTCAGGAGGATCAACGAGGCGAAGGACCTGCTGTCCCAGCGCTTCGGCAAGGAACTCGTGGACTGGCGATGTACCCAATCGTTCCGCACGGAATCGGGCGGCTCGGATGGAGAATCGTGGATCGCGCTGACCTACTACACATTGCACCAGAGTCCTGCGGCGTTCGAAGCAGCGGCTGCGGTCATGAAGGTGGGCGCGGAGAGGGCGCCTCGATACCGAAGGTTCTTCGCGAATCTGCCGTAGCTCACGCAGGGTGGTGAGTCGAAGCCAGGGAACGCATGCGTGAAGTCGTGCGACGCTTCGAACGGCGAATTCGGTCCGCGTCTAGAAGCTACAAGTCGTCGATTCGCTCGGCGTCGGACCCTTCTCTGGCGGCGTTGCCGCGGCTCGGCGTCGCCGAGTCGTTGCGGCGCCTGACGCGGTCCCGCCGCGTGCAGGGCGCGGGCGGTAGCACCTTCGGCGTCATGCCGCGCGGGTCTACCACGCACTCGGCGCCGGCGCGCCGTTCTGGCTCGCCGGGGCGGTGGTGGCTGCGACGCTCGCGCTGCGCGCCGGCGGTCAGTTGCCGGTCAGCACGTTGAGGTAGTTGCTGGTCGTGAAGCCGAAGCTGTTGGCCGCGAGGTCGAGCGACGCGAACTGCGTGAAGAAGCGGAAGCCCAACGCGTTCGCCGGGATGGCGAACGCGAACGCGCCGGCGCCGGCCGGGTCGAGCAGCAGCGGCACGCTGACCGCGACATCGGTGTAGGCCGAGCAGCCCGGGGCGCCGAGCACGCCGAGGTCGAATGGATAGGGCGCGCCGTTGCCGCCGCCGAAGACCAGCACGCCGATGCCGCCCTGCAGGCCGTTGCTGGCCTGGAAGGTGATCGCGCTGCCTTGCTGCGGGCTGCCGGTGAAGCCGAGCGCGGGCACGCCGTTGCCGCCAGCGCAGCCGATGCCGTGCGACGACGTGCGCGCCATCAGCATGCTGATCTCGATCTTCGAGGCGTTGGCGCCGAGCGAGCCGCTCGTCGGCAACGGCAGGTTGGCGCTCGACGCCAGCAGCCGCGTGCGCGTGTCCCGTCGGAATGCCGACGGCGAGATGGCGTTGTTCGTGGTGATCTGGATCAGCAGGTCGTCGACGCCGTT
This sequence comes from Planctomycetota bacterium, assembly GCA_040375075.1. GTDB lineage: Bacteria > Planctomycetota > UBA1135 > UBA1135 > UBA2386 > UBA2386. The sequence goes on from JBEITC010000213.1 coordinate 4,925, forward strand.
GTAGACGAACGGCGCCTGCAGGCCGATCTCGTTCCACGCGGTGCCGGTGACGTTCCAGGCGTAGTTGTTCGCCGACAGCACCGTCTGCGCCGCCGGCGTCAGGTTGTTCGCGAACGTCGTCGACCACGCCTGCGCGCTCGGGACGTGGTCCATCACGACCTCGATCGCGCCATACGTCGCGCGCGCCGTGTTGCAGGCCGCGAAGCCGATGCCGGTGACGAGGTTGGGCAGGCCGCCGAGTTCGGCGGGCGTCAGGCGCATCTGCACGCGGTTGTTGTAGAACGAGCCGGCGGTCGACGAGCCGAACGGGATCGCGTTGCAGGTGCCGACGGAAGCGACGTTGTCCGGCACGTAGTAGTTCTGCGCGGCGAGCGGCGCGATGGCGAGGGCGACGACGAGGGCGGAGACGTGGCGCATGGTCGTGGTAGTGACGATGGGGACGATGCGGAGCAAGCCGCGGGACGAGGGGCGCGAGGATATCGCGCGCTGCCTGCGTGCGCCGCCCGATTGTCCGGGTGCGCGGTCGACTTCGCCGTCGACGCGAGGTCGCGCGCAATTCGCCCGGCAGCGCAGGCCGTCGCGGCTTGCGACCATGCGTCGCCGGGCGCCGGTCGCGCATGGCGCGCGCCGCCGCCGCGCGCGACGATGCCGCCGATGACCGCCCCGACGTTCGACTTCGCCGTGCACGCCGAGCGCCTCGCCATCTGCCGCCTGCCGGCGACCGCCGCCGTTCCGGCGTGGGCGCAGGGCGGTTTCGTCACCGTCTCGCGCACCGCGCACGAACTCAGCGTCGTCTGCGCGCAGCGGCACGTGCCGGCCGACGTCCAGCACGACCGCGACAAGGTCGGCTTCGGCATCGTCGGCGTCGTGCCGATGACCAGCGTCGGCATCCTCGCGGCGCTGTGCCGCGCGCTCGCCGACGCGGCGGTGCCGGTGTTCGTGATCTCGACCTACGACACCGACTACCTGCTGGTCTCAGCACCGCGCTTCGCCGCCGCGCGCGCAGCGCTGCAGGCGCAGGGCCATCGCTTCGTCGGGGAACTGCCGGCGAGCTGACGAGCGCGGGCGGTGCAGACGGCAAGGCCAGCGCGTCCTCGTCGATTCGTCCTCGAAGCGTCGTGAAGCGCCGGCACATTGCGCGCGCCGTTCGCGCCGTTCGCGTGGCGCGGGGCGCGAAGCCATTGCACCGGTCGTCGCCGCCGCGGGCGCTTCCGACCTTCGGTCAGTTGCCGCTGCGCGCGCGCGGCGCGATGCTGCTCCGCCGCGATGACCATGCCCGCCGCCCTCGCCGCCGCGCCCTCGAAGCTGCCGAGCGTCACGCTCGCCGGCGTGCGGCTGCACGCGATCGACGAGGCGCAGTGCATCGCGCACCTGCTCGGCGAACTCGCGGCCGGCCGCGGCGGCGTGGTGGTCACCGCCAACCTCGACCACGTGCGCCGGCTGCAGCAGCCTGGGCCGTTCCGCGACGTCTACGCCGCCGCCGACGTCGTCACCGTCGACGGCATGCCGGTGGTGTGGGCCTGCCGCTTGCAGGGCACGCCGGTGAAGGGCCGCGTCGCCGGCAGCGACCTGATGCGCAGCCTGCCGGCCGCGGCGGCGGCGGCGGGCCGCAGCGTCTACCTGCTCGGCGGCGATCCGGGCGCGGCCGAGGCCGCCGCGGCGCGGC
>JBEITC010000279.1:0-5407 GCA_040375075.1 Planctomycetota bacterium
CCGCCGGCCTCGCCGCGGCGATCGTCGCGTGGCTGGCGACGGCGCGGCTGCGCTGGTCGCTGCCGCTCTCGCCGTTCATCGTCACGCTTGGCCTGTGGGGCGCGCTGCGCGGCCTCGCCAAGGGCCTCGGCGGCAACCAACCGGTCTACTTCCCGCGCAACGACGAACTCGCCGCGCTGATGCTGCCGCGCACGGCGCTGCTGCCGATCGGCGTCTGGGTGATGATCGCCGTCGCCGCCGTCGCCGCGTTCGCGCTGCGGCGCACGGTCTTCGGCCGGCACGTGCAGGCCTTCGGCCAGAACCGCGAGGCAGCGCGGCTGTCGGGCATCGACGTCGTCGGCGTCGAGCGGCGCGTCTACGCGATCGGCGGGCTGTGCGCCGGCGTCGCCGGCGTGCTGCAGCTGTCCTACCTGTCGATGGGCGATCCGACGACGGCGCAGGGGTACGAGCTGAAGGCGATCGCGGCGGCGGTGATCGGCGGCGCCTCGCTCGCGGGCGGCACGGGCTCGATCGTCGGCACGCTGCTCGGCGCGCTGGTGATGACCGTCGTCGACAACGGCTGCACCAAGCTCGAGTTCGACAACTGGGTCCAAGACGTCGCGACCGGCGCGATCATCGTCGGCGCCGTCGCCCTCGACCGACTGCGGCAGCAGCGCGCCGCGGCGCGCTGACCGGCGAGCCGGCGAGTCGACGAGCTGGCGGCCGAACCGCCGACGGAGCGGATCGACGGCTCCATTCCGGCATTTCCGCCCGGATTCCGCGCAGATAGTGCACTTTACCGCATCATGCGAGTGCATCCGATGCGCTATCGTGCTTGAACTACCTCTTCGCCAGACCCACACTGCCGCGCCTTCGCGAAGCCCTCACGCCCCAGAGATGACCGACTTCAACCGACACCCCGGCAGCTACCACCACTGGCGTCTGCAGATCGACGGCGACGTCGCGCACCTGCGCATGAACGTCGACCCGGCGTTCCCCTTCAAGCCGGGCTACGAGCTCAAGCTCAACAGCTACGACCTCGGCGTCGACATGGAGCTCGCGGACGCCGTCCAGCGCCTCCGCTTCGAGCACCCGGAAGTGAAGGCGCTCGTCGTCGGCAGCGGCCAGGAGCGCGCCTTCTGCGCTGGCGCCAACATCTGGATGCTGGCCGAGAGCACGCACCCCTTCAAAGTGAACTTCTGCAAGTTCACCAACGAGACGCGGCTCAGCCTCGAGGACCTCAGCAAGCAGAGCGGCGTGAAGTCGCTGTGCGCGGTCAACGCCGCGTGTGCTGGCGGCGGCTACGAGCTGGCGCTGGCCTGCGACGAGATCCACCTCGTCGACGACAGCAACTCGGCCGTGTCGCTGCCCGAGGTGCCGCTGCTCGCCGTGCTGCCGGGCACCGGCGGCCTGACCCGCCTCGTCGACAAGCGCAAGGTGCGCCGTGACCGCGCGGACGTGTTCTGCACGATGGCCGAAGGCATGCGCGGCAAGAAGGCCGTCGCCTGGGGCCTCGTCGACGCCGCGTGGAAGAAGTCGCAGTTCGCCGAGAAGGTGCAGGCGCGCGCCAAGGAGCGGGCGGCGCAGGCCCCGGCCAAGGCGCCGAAGGGCATCGTGCTCGACCCGATCCACGCCAAGGTGGACGGCGCGACCTACACGTACGAGCACGTGCAGTGCGTGGTCGACGCCGAGGCCCGCAAGGCGACGCTGACGGTCCACGCGCCGAAGGGCGCGCAGCCGCAGGACGGCGCCGGCTACGAGCAGGCCGGCTGCAGGTCGTGGGCGCTGCAGTGCTGGCGCGAGCTCGACGACGCGCTGCTGCAGCTGCGCTTCGACCACGAGGAAGTCGGCCTCATCGTCCTGCAGACGCGCGGCGACCGCGCGGCGATCCTGCAGGTCGAGAAGGACCTGCTCGCCAACCGCTCGCACTGGCTCGTCCACGAGATCCTGCTGCACATGGCGCGCGTGCTGCGCCGCTTCGACCTGATGGCGCGCTCGACGTACGCGCTGGTCGACGGCGACGCCTGCATGGCAGGCGCCTTCCTCGAGCTGACGCTGGCCTGCGACCGCGTCTACATGCTCGACGACGACAAGGTGCACGCCGCGGTCGGCCCGCTGAGCGCGGGGCTGCTGCCGATGAGCCACGGGCTCACGCGCCTGCAGAACCGCTTCCTGGCGCAGCCGGAACACGCCGCGAAGCTCGCGGCGGACCAGCCGACGCTGTCGGCGGCCGAGGCCGACGAGCAGGGCCTGTGCACCTACCTGCTCGACCCGGTGGACTGGGACGACGACGTGCGCATCGCGCTCGAGGAGCGCGTGTCGATGTCGCCCGACGCCCTCACCGGCATGGAGGCGTCGCTGCGTTTCGGCGGCGCCGAGAACTGCGACAGCAAGATCTTCGGTCGGCTCAGCGCGTGGCAGAACTGGATCTTCACGCGTCCGAACGCGACCGGCGACGAAGGAGCCCTGACCCGTTACGGCGCGCCCGAGAGCGCCAAGTTCGATTGGCGGAGAACCTAGAACCATGAGCACCGTCGACCTCGAAGCGAAGATCCCGAACAACGTCGGACTGCGCGACAACAAGCGCCTGACCATGGCGCTGGAGAAGTGGCAGCCGAAGTTCCTCGACTGGTGGAAGAACGTCGGCCCGAGCGACTTCAACCAGAACGAGATCTACCTGCGCACCGCCGTCGGCGTCGGCCAGGGCGGCTGGGCGCACTACGACTACGTGAAGATGCCGGACTACCGCTGGGGCATCTTCCTCGCGGACGGTCCCGCCGACCGCAAGATCCACTTCGGCGACATGATCGGCGAATCGGCGTGGGCCGAGGTGCCGGGCGAGTTCCGCAACCGCCTGCGCCGCCTGATCGTCACGCAGGGCGACACCGAGCCGGCGTCGGTCGAGCAGCAGCGCCTGCTGGGCCACTGCTGCCCGTCGCTCTACGACCTGCGCTCGCTGTTCCAGATCAACGTCGAGGAAGGCCGTCACCTGTGGGCGATGGTCTACCTGCTGCACACGTACTTCGGCGGCGACGGCCGTGACGAGGCCGACGCGATGCTGGAGCGCCACAGCGGCGACCAGGACAACCCGCGCATCCTGCAGGCGTTCAACTACCCGGTGACCAACTGGCTGGACTTCTTCTGCTTCACGGCCTTCATGGACCGCGACGGCAAGTACCAGCTGAGCTCGCTCGCCGAGTCGAGCTTCGACCCGCTCGCGCGCACGACGCAGTTCATGCTCGCCGAGGAGGCCTACCACCTGCAGACCGGCGAGAACGGCGTCGGCCGCATCGTCAAGCGCACCGCCGAGCTGATGGTGCAGGGCCAGGACCCGCGCAAGGTCGGCGCGATCCCGCTGGAGATCATCCAGCGCTACGTGAACTTCTGGTTCACCGGCTCGATCGACCTGTTCGGCGGCGAGGACAGCACCAACGCCGCCGAGTCGTTCGCCAACGGCCTCAAGGGCCGCTACCGCGAGAGCGACGGCATCTACAAGGACCCGAAGGCGCTCAACGCCAACTACGTCCTCGAGGTGCCGACCGAGGACGGCAAGATCAGCAAGCAGGAGATCCCGCTGCGCCGCGCGATGAACGCGGTGCTGCTGGACGCCTACATCGCCGACTGCAAGCGCATCGTCGAGCGCTGGAACCGCGACCTCGAGAAGCTGGGCGTCAAGGAGCGCATCAGCCTCCCGGACCGCAAGTTCCACCGCTACCAGGGCGTGTACGCGGGCTTCCGCTTCGCGCCGACGGGCGAGCTGATCGACGAGGCGACCTGGACCAAGCGCCACACCGAGTGGCTGCCGACCCAGGCCGACCGCGACTACGTCAACTCGTGCATGGTCAAGGTGACCGAGCCGGGCAAGTTCGCCAACTACATCGCCCCGCCGCAGCACGGCGTGAACGAGAAGGCGGTCGAGTTCGAGTACGTCCGGTTCCACTGATCGGCGACGGCCGACGACCTGCAATGGTCGGCGACAGCCGACAATGCATCGGCGCGGCCCCGACGCGGGCCGCGCCCACCTCAGCGCCTCACACATCGCCTCACACATCCATGAGCAATCGACTCTGCTACGTCTGCGAAGGCGGCGACTGCACCGAGAAGGGCAGCGGCGAGCTCTTCGACCGGCTGCGCGACCTGATCAAGAAGTTCGACCCGGCTGAGGAGCGCATCAAGATCCGGCGCTACCCGTGCTTTGGCGCCTGCGACCAGGGCATCAACGTCACGCTGTATCCCGACAAGATCTTCTACAGCAAGGTGACGCTGGCCGACCTGCCGGAGATCTCCGCCCACATCGAGGGCAAGGGCGAGCCGGTCAACCGCCTGACGGGCAAGTGCCAGCCCGACGTCGAGCAGATCATCTGGGACATGCTCGACAGCCCGTACTGAGCGCGCGCGGCGGCCCAGCCGCGGACTGCCGTGCGGCCCTGCCGGCCACCATCGCGGCGGATCGCCGCAGCCACGGCCCGCGCGACGCGGGCCACGCCGCTCACGGCACGATCGTCACGGCGACCGGCTGGCTCCACGCCTTGATCGTGTGGTGCCACGCCGGGTCGATGGTGATGCCGGCGACGTGCGAGGTCAGGCCGACGAGCCACGCCTCGTTCGGGACCGTCAGCACGCACTGCGCCACGTCGTTGGCCGCGAGCGTCGTCCACGTCGGCGCCAGGATCGGGTTGCCGGCGAGCGCGAAGTCCATCAGCACGTCGTGGTTGAGCGGCAGCACGCGCTGGCCGCCGAGCGCGATGCCGGGCGCGGTGCCGAGCGACCAGCCGAACAGGACCTGCTTGCCAGCGTCGCCGGGCGAGGCGTAGGTGAACGTCACCTGCGTGCCGAGGCTGCCCGACCCGGACGCGCTCAGCGTCGGGGTCGGCCCCGTCGGCTCCAGGATCACGTCGAGCGGCGCGCCCTGGTCGAGCGCCCCCACCGTCACCGGCACGGTCCTGCTGGCGTGTCCGGGCGCGCTGAACGTCACGGCCCACGATCCGGTCGGCAACCACAGGCCGTAGCGGCCGTCGCGCGCGCGGCTCTTCGTCACCTCGCCGTGGTTGAGCACGCTCGGGCTGAACGTGATCGTCGCGGCGAGCGGCGCGCTGCCCTGCGCGCTGCGCACGTGGCCGCGGCGCGCCGGCCGCCACTGCAGCAGCGCGTCGCGCACGCCCGGCCAGACGCGCGCTTCCTCGGTGACGGTCGCCGCGAACGCCGGCTGGAAGTCGGTGCCGACCTCGATGAGGAACGACATCGCGCCGCCGGACGAGTAGTGGTCCTCCGGCGCCTCACCCGACGCCGACGGATCGCGCGTGTCGTACGTCATCGGCGCGCGCAGGCGATCGCAGTACGCCTGCTGGAAGGCGAGCATCGTCGGGTTCACCGTCGCGCACGGCGCCCAAAGCCGCAGCACGTCCTGGCCGTAGCTGTGGAAGTCGAG